>NZ_JBEZEX010000009.1:0-134193 GCF_040649115.1 Micromonospora sp. NPDC049049
CATCCCGCCCCCCTCCCCCCCCCCCGCGCCCGGGCGGCCGCCCCGTCCGGGCCCCCCGCCGCGAGAGAGGTCTGCGTCACACGCGAACGAGCATCTTGCCGAGGTTGTCGCCGCGCAGCAGGCCGAGGAACGCCGACGGGGCGTTCTCGATGCCGTCCACGATCGTCTCGTCGTAGGACAGCGTGCCGTCGCGCAGCCAGCCCGAGACGTCGCGCACGAACGCCGCCCGCACGTCGTTGTGGTCGTTGACCAGGAAGCCGCGCAGGGTGAGCCGCTTGCCGATGACCAGCGCCAGGTTGCGCGGCGCGGCCGACGGTTCGGTGGCGTTGTACTGCGAGATCATGCCGCAGATGGCGGCCCGACCGTGCAGGTTCATGACCGAGATGGCGGCCTCCAGGTGGTCGCCGCCGACGTTGTCGAAGTAGACGTCGACACCGTCCGGGGCTGCCGCCCGCAGCGACTCGCGGACCCCGTCGTGGTAGTCGAAGGCGGCGTCGAAGCCCAGCGCCCGCAGCCGTTCGACCTTGGCCGGCGAGCCGGCACTGCCGATCACCCGGCCGGCGCCCTTGAGTTTGGCGATCTGGCCGACCAGGCTGCCCACCGCGCCGGCCGCGGCGGAGACGAAGACCGTCTCGCCGGGCTTCATCGCGGCCACCTCCAGCAGCCCGGCGTACGCGGTCAAACCGATCATGCCGAGCACGCTCAGGTACGCGCTGGCCGGGGCGATGCTCGGGTCGACGGGGCGGGCCGCGGCGGCGTCGAGCAGCGCGTACTCCCGCCAGCCCAGCCCGTGCAGGACTGTGGTCCCGACGGCGACGTCCGCCGCCTCGCTGGCCACCACCTCACCGATCGCGGCACCGTCGAGCGGCGCGTCGAGCGCGAACGGCGGCACGTACGACTTGACGTCGTTCATCCGTCCGCGCATGTACGGGTCGACGGACATGTACTGGTTGCGGACCACGATCTGGCCCGGTCCGGGCGTCGGCACCTCGGTCTCGACGAGCCGGAAGGTGTCTTCGGTGGGCCAGCCCTGGGGGCGGCTGGCCAGGTGGATCTCGCGGTTGCTGGTCACGGGGTGGTCGTCCTCTCGTCCGCGGATGGGGGCCTGGGGCCGCGAGGTCACGCGGCCAGGGTCTCGCGGACGGTGAGGGTGACGTCGACGTTGCCACGGGTGGCGTTGGAGTACGGGCAGACCTGGTGGGCCTGCTCGACGATCTGCTCGGCGACCTCGCGGGGCGCGGCGGGCAGGTCGACGACGAGCTGCACGGTGAGCCCGAAGCCGCCGCTGCCGTTCGGGCCGATGCCCACCTCGGCGCCGACCACGGAACCGGTCACGTCGGCCTTGGCCCGGCGGGCCACCAGCCGCAGCGCGCTGTGGAAGCAGGCCGCGTAACCGGCGGCGAAGAGCTGCTCGGGGTTGGCCGCGCCACCCGCGCCGCCCATCTCCTTCGGCACTGCCAGGTCGAGTGCGAACGTGCCGTCGGAGGTCTCGACGTGGCCGTCCCGGCCGTCGCCGGTGGCGGTCGCGGACGCGGTGTAGACAACCTGCATGGTGGTCACTGCTCCTTCTGTCGGTGGATGGTGTCGGTGACCCGGGTGAGGGTGTCGCGCAGCGCGACGAGCTCGTCGAAGCCCAGCCCGGTGGCCTGCGCGATCCGCAGCGGGACATCGCAGACCCGCTCGCGCAGCGCCCGGCCCTGCTCGGTGAGGCCCACCTCGACCCGCCGCTCGTCGCGGGCCGACCGCCGCCGCACCACCAAGCCCGCCCCCTCCAGCCGCTTGAGCAGCGGGGAGAGCGTGCCGGAGTCCAGCCGCAGCTCGGCGCCCAACTCGGACACCGTCGGGGCGTCGTCGGGACGCTCCCAGAGCACCAGCAGCACCAGGTACTGCGGGTAGGTCAACCCGACCTCGTCGAGGATCGGCCGGTAGACGTCGGTCAGTGCGCGCGACGCGGCGTAGAGCGCGAAGCACACCTGCCGGCGCAGCACCAGGTCATCCGTCACCACTGAACCGTAGCCCACAATTAAGTTGTGCACAACTTATCGGCCTGCGGGATCACCCGGCGGGCCGCGAGGGCGGTCACCTCAGCGATCGCCGAGGTACGCCTCCAACTCCACCTCGACCAGGTGCTCCGGGTCCAGCAGACCGGCCACCACCACAAGGGTGGCGGCCGGCCGGACCGCGCCGAAGACAGCGTTGTGCGCCCGGCCCACCTCGTCGGCGTGCAGCCGGTCCGTCACGTACATCCGGGTCCGGACCACGTCCCCCGGCTCCGCACCCACCTCGGCGAGCGCCGCCAGCCCGATCCGCAGCGCCTGCGCCATCTGCGCGGCCGGGTCACCGACGTGCACGACCCGGCCGTCCACAGTCGCCGTGCAACCGGCCGTCCAGGCCCACTCACCGGCCCGGACCACCCGGGAGTACCCGTAGCGCTGCTCCCACGGGCCGCCCGACCCCAGCCGCGTCGTCGTCATGCCTCGGCCAGCGTCCGCAACGCCTCGGCCACAGTGAAGGCACCCGCGTAGAGCGCCTTGCCGGCGATCACGCCCTCCACCCCGGCCGACTCCAGGGTCGCCAACGCCCGCAGGTCGTCCAGGGTGGACACCCCACCCGAGGCGATCACCGGCCGGTCCGTACGGGCACACACCTCGCGCAGCAGATCCAGGTTCGGCCCGCGCATCGTGCCGTCCTTGGTGATGTCGGTCACCACGTACCGACTCGCGCCCGCCTTGTCCAACCGCTCCAGCACCTCGTACAGGTCACCACCGTCGCGGGTCCAACCCCGCGCCGACAGGGTGTTGCCCCGCACGTCCAGCCCGATGGCCACCCGGTCGCCGTACTCCGCGACCACCCGGTCACACCAGACCGGGTCCTCGAGGGCGGCGGTCCCGATGTTCACCCGGGCCGCTCCGGTGCCCAGCGCCGCGCGCAGCGACTCGTCATCACGGATGCCCCCGGAGAGCTCCACCTTCACGTCCAACTGGCGCACCACCTCCGCGAGCAGGTGCGCGTTGGTGCCCCGACCGAACGCCGCGTCCAGGTCGACCAGGTGGATCCACTCCGCGCCGTCCTGCTGCCAGGCCAGCGCCGCGTCCAACGGGTCGCCGTAGATGCTCTCGCTTCCGACGGCGCCCTGCACGAGCCGGACGGCCCGGCCGTCAGCGACATCCACCGCGGGTAACAGGGTGAGGCTCAAGGTCTTCTCCTCGATCAGGTACGACGGTCCAGGGCGATCACCACGATCGCCGGCAGTACGAGCAGCAAGAGCGCGATCAGCGCGATACGCAACGCCAGGTTGTCGACAAACGTCCAGATCAGGAGCAACGCCGCGCCGGTGAGCAGCACGATCGCGGCCCGCTCACCCCTAGTGTGCCGGGCCAGCCGGCCGGAGCGACCCCGCCGCAGCCGTGGCGTCAAACTGCGGACCACCGCGCGACGGCGTTGCCGGCGGGCGACCTGACGCTGCCGGACCGCCCGCTCCCGGGCCTGCTCCGCCTCCCGCTCCGCCCGTCGGCGGGCGCGCTCCCGGCTCACCGCGACGCCCGTTGCTCGGGCACCGCGCGACGGCGCTCAGTCACCGCTGGGCAACGTGGCGAGCCAGTTGCGCAGCAGCGCGGCACCGGTGTCGGCGGACTTCTCCGGGTGGAACTGGGCCGCCGACAACGAGCCACGCTCCACCGCCGCGACGAAATCCGTGTCGTGGTGGGCGGTGGTCACAGTGGCACCGGCAGCGACCAACGCCGCCGGGTCGCCCATCGCGTACGAGTGGACGAAGTAGAACCGGCTCTGCTCCGGCAACCCGGCGAACAGCACCGACTCCCGCGGAGCCCGAACCGTGTTCCAGCCCATGTGCGGCAACCGGGCGGCGGCCAACCGGGTCACCCCGCCGGGCAGCAGCCCCAGCCCCTTGGTCACCACGCCATGCTCGTCACCGTGCTCGAAGAGCACCTGCATGCCCACGCAGATGCCGAGCACCGGCCGGCCGGCAGCCACCCGTTCGGCGATCACCGGACCGGCGCCCAGCGCCTCGATCCCCGCCATGCACGCCGCGTACGCGCCCACACCCGGCACCACCAGACCGTCGGCGGCAGCCGCCGCGGCCAGGTCGTCGGTCACCCGGACGTCCGCTCCGGCGGCGGCCAACGCCCGCTCCGCCGAGCGCAGGTTGCCCGAGCCGTAGTCGAGCACCACCACGTCACTCATGTCGTCACCCCGATCACCCGTTCTCCGGCAGCAGCCGCAGCACGCCGGCGACAGTGGCGAGCACCGCGAGCACCGCGGTGATCAGCACGGCGGCCTTCGGCGCGCCCTGCCGGTAGAGCGACCAGGTGCCGCCCACCAGCACCCCGGCCAGGATCAGCAGCAACGTCGGCAACGCGGCGCCCATCAGAGCCGCCTTCCATTCGCGACTGCGGGGCTCCGCTGCGCTGCACTCCTCGCGCTCATCAGAGCGCGCCCTTCGTGCTCGGGATCGCTCCGGCGGAACGCGGGTCGATCGAGGTGGCCTCGCGCAACGCGCGGGAGACCGCCTTGAACTGCGCCTCCACCACGTGGTGCGCGTCCGGGTGACCACCCGGACGGGCCGCCCGCAGCACGTCGACGTGCAGCGTGACCCGGGCCGCCTGACCGAAGGACTCCCAGATGTGCCGGGTCATGCTGGTCGCGTACACCGGCCCGATGTACGGGGCGAGCACCGGCTCGTCGTGCACCACGTACGGCCGACCGGAGAGGTCCACGGCGGCCCGGACCAGCACCTCGTCCATCGGCACCGTGGCCGAGCCGTACCGCCGAATGCCGGCCTTGTCGCCCAGCGCCTGGTCGAACGCGGCACCCAGCGCCAACGCGGTGTCCTCGATCGTGTGGTGCGCGTCGATCTCCAGGTCACCCACCGTGCGCACGGTCAGGTCGAAGCCGCCGTGCCGGGCGATCTGGTGCAGCATGTGGTCGTAGAAGCCGACGCCGGTGCTGATCTCGGCGGCACCGGTGCCGTCGAGATCGATCTCGACGAGGACCTTGGTCTCCTTGGTGATCCGTTCCACCCGGGCGGTCCGACTCATTGCGAAGTCTCCATTGCAGAAAGGAAGGCGTCGGTCTCGGCGGCGGTGCCGGCGGTCACCCGCAGCCAGCCGGGCAGGCCGACGTCACGAACCAGCACCCCCTGTGCCAGCAGGGCGTTCCAGACGACGGCCTGGTCGCCGCCCACCTCGAAGAGCACGAAGTTGGCGTCGCTGTCGGCGACCCGCAACCCCCGCTCGCGCAGCGTCGCCACGATCCGGTCCCGCTGCGCCATGATCGCGCTCACCGTACCGAGAAGGGCGTCGCGGTGCGCCACCGCCGCGCGTGCGGCGGCCTGGGTGAGCGCGGAGAGATGGTACGGCAGACGGACGAGCTGCACCGCCCGCACCACCGCCGGGTCGGCGGCCAGGTAACCCAGCCGGCCACCGGCGAAGCCGAACGCCTTGCTCATCGTCCGGGTGACCACCAGCCGCGGGTGGCCGGGCAGCACCGCGAGGGCGCTGACCGTCCCGGGACGGGCGAACTCGGCGTACGCCTCGTCCACTACCACCATGCCGGGCGCGACGTCGAGCACCGCAGCGATCACCGCCGGGTCCAGTGCGGTGCCGGTGGGGTTGTTCGGCGAGCAGAGGAAGACCACGTCCGGCTGGTGCTCCCGGACCTGGGCGACCGCCTCCTCGGCGGTCAACCCGAAGTCGACGCCGCGCGCGGCGGGCACCCACCGGGTGCCGGTGCCGAGGGCCAGCAGCGGGTGCATCGAGTACGCCGGAACGAAGCCGAGCGCGGTGCGCCCCGGCCCCCCGAACGCCTGGAGCAGCTGCTGCTGGATCTCGTTGGAGCCGTTGGCCGCCCACACCTGCTCGACGGTGAGCCCGTGCCCGAGATAGTCGGCCAGGTCGGCGCGGAGCGCCACCGCGTCCCGGTCCGGGTAGCGGTTCAGCTCGCGCAGCTCGCCCGCGAGCGCCTTACCGATCGCCTCGACCACCGGCTCCGGAACCGGGTGGGAATTCTCGTTGGTGTTGAGCCGCACCGGCACGTCCAACTGCGGCGCCCCGTACGGCGACAGCCCCCGCAGGTCGTCGCGGATCGGAAGATCGTCCAGACTGGTCACGCCGACCCTCCCGGGAAACGGGCCTGGACCGCCTGGCCGTGCGCGGGCAGGTCCTCCACGTTCGCGAGGGTGACCACGTGCGGGGCCACGTCGCGCAGCGCGGCCTCGGTGTACTCGATCAGGTGCACACCGCGCAGGAAGGACTGCACGGACAGGCCGGAGGAGTGCCGGGCGCAGCCGCCGGTGGGCAGCACGTGGTTGGAGCCGGCGCAGTAGTCGCCGAGCGACACCGGCGACCAGGCGCCCACGAAGATCGCCCCGGCGTTGCGGACCCGCAGCGCCCACTCCCGGGCGTCGACCGTCTGGATCTCCAGGTGCTCGGCCGCGTACGCGTCGACCACCCGCAGCCCGGCCTCAAGGTCGTCGACCAGGACCACGCCGCTCTGCTCACCGGTCAGCGCCGTGGTGACCCGCTCGGTGTGCTTGGTCGCCGGCACCTGCCGGGCCAGCTCCGCCTCGACCGCCTCGACCAGCGCCACCGACGGGGTGACCAGCACGCTCGCGGCGAGCGGGTCGTGCTCGGCCTGACTGATCAGATCAGCGGCCACGTGCGCCGGGTCGGCGGTGTCGTCGGCCAGGATGGCGATCTCGGTCGGCCCGGCCTCGGCGTCGATGCCGACCACGCCGCGCAGCAGCCGCTTGGCGGCCGTCACCCAGATGTTGCCTGGGCCGGTGATCAGGTCGACGGGGTCGCACCGCAGCTCACCGGCCGGGTCCACCGCCGCGCCGTACGCCAGCATCGCCACCGCCTGGGCCCCGCCCACGGCGTACACCTCGTCGACGCCGAGCAGCGCGCACGCGGCGAGCACCCGGGGATCGGGCAGGCCGCCGTTGTCCTTCTGCGGCGGGCTGACCACCACCAGCGAGCGCACCCCGGCCGCCTGGGCGGGCACCACGTTCATCACCACCGTCGACGGGTACATCGCCAGGCCACCGGGCACGTAGAGGCCGACCCGGTCGACCGGCAGCCACCTCTCGGTGACAGTGCCGCCGGGCACCACCTGGGTGACGTGATCGGTGCGCCGCTGGTCGGCGTGCACCCGGCGGGCCCGGGCGATGGACTCCAGCAGCGCGGCACGCACCGCCGGGTCGAGCACCCCCTCCGCCTCGGTGATCGCCTCGACCGGCACCCGCAGCACCTCCGGGGAGATGCCGTCGAACCGTTCGCTCGCTTCCCGGATCGCCGGGTACCCATGCTCACGGACCGCCTCCACCAGAGGACGGATGCGCTCGACGGCGACGGACACGTCGAGCTGGGCACGGGGCAGCAGACGGCGCGGGTCACCGAGACCGTCGCGCAGGTCGATCCGATTCAGCACCCTTGCGAGTCTAGGCGGCCCACCCGACGCCCACCCGAGCCGCCCGTACGCCGGGACGGTGAGCCGGGCCACGCCACCGCGGGCGAGATTGGTTAGGCTCGACCATGTGACCGCACGGCTGCCGGTGTTCCCGCTCGCAACGGTGCTCTTTCCCGGGTTGGTGCTGCCGCTGCACATCTTCGAGGAGCGCTACCGGGCGCTGGTCCGACACCTGGTCGGCCTGCCCGACGGTGCCCCGCGCGAGTTCGGCGTGGTGGCCATCCAGGCCGGCTGGGAGGTCGCGCCCGCCGGTCCCGCCGGCGCCCCGGCCACGTCGGGCGTCGGCGAGGTGACGCTGCACGAGGTGGGCTGCACCGCCGAGCTGCGCCAGGTGACCGAATTGACCGACGGTGGCTTCGACATCGTCACTGTCGGTCGGCGTCGTTTCCGGATCGCCGAGGTCGACGACAGCGCCGAGCCCTACCTGACCGCCGACGTCGAGTGGCTGCCCGACCCGGGCGGCCCGGACGAGGTGGCCGATCTGCTGGCCGCCCGGGTGATCGCGGTGTTCCGGCAGTACCTCGGCCTGATCCGGTCCGACCCGGAGGAGATCTCCGAGCAGTTGCCGGAGGACCCGACAGTGCTCTCACACCTGGTGGCGGCGACCGCAGCGCTCACCGTCGACGACCGGCAACGGCTGCTGGCGATCGACGACACCGCCTCCCGGCTCCGCGCCGAGCTGCGGTTGCTCAACCGCGAGGCGGCTCTGCTGCGTCAGGTGCGGGCGGTTCCGGTGCCGCTGTCGGAGCTGGCGTCCCCGCCGACACCCAACTGAACTCCCCCGGCTCGGGCTCGGGGCGTAGCCCCGGCCACCGCGACCAGCCGGCCAGCAGTGTGTACATGACCGCGGCCCCGAACGCCGGCAGCAGCAGGTTGCCGTGCGGCACCGGCAGCACGCCGAGCAGCCAGTCCACGCCACCGGCACGCAGGTCGGCGGGTTTGCTGAAGGCCTGCCCGGCCGGGGCGGTCGCCAGCAGCCGTTCGAAGGTGGCCAGACCGATCCGCCGTCCCACCTGCCAGGCCACCGGCGCGGCGACCAGGGTGCCGAGCACCGCGGCGAGCAACCCGACCGGGCCGCGCCGCCGTCGCAGCACGAACCACAGGGCGAGGGCCACAAGCAGCCCAAAGGCGAGCCCGAGCAGGCTGAACCAGCCGTCGGCGGCGATCGGCTGCTCCGGTTGCGGCTCGGCGTAGATCGCCCCCTCGGCGGTCTTGAGCACCGGGGTGTCCGGCGCGAGCGCGGCCCAGAGCAGCCCGAGCGGAACACCCAGCGCGGCGAGCGCGAGCACGGCGCCCAGCACCGTCGCCAGGGCACGCAGCGGACGACGCGGTTCGTCGAACCGCAGCTCCAGCGAGCTCCCGTACGCCGCCGAGGGCGGCAGGTGACCCGGACCGAACTCGCCCGGCGCTGTACCGGCCGACGGGTCGACCTCCGGCGGTGTCGCGTCCGGCGTACGGGGTGGCGTGGGTTGGTCGGGCTCGTCGACGGGCCGCTCACGGTCGGGGTTGTCCGGGCTCACCCGATGATCCTCTCAGGCCCGGTGCCCGGCCGGGGCTCCGGTGGCGGCAGACCAGCTCACCGGGCGAACGGCTCCACCATCATCGCGGCGGCCCGCAGCCACGCCTGCCGGGTCTCCGGCTGGAGCTGGTGGTACTCGATCGACGATCCGGTCTCCAGAGCCGGGTCGTACGGTACGACGGCAACGCCCCTGGTACGGGTGGCGAAGTGCCGCTCCAGGTCGTCCTGGAGCGTCGAGCGACCCGGGGTCGGGCAGGAGATGAGGGTGATCGCGTTGTCCGCCAACTCGCCCATGCCCTCCTCGTGCAGCAGGTCGAGCATCCAGTCCGCGCTGAACGCCGCGTCCTCCCGGGGCACTGTGGTCACCACCAGCTGGTCGGCGGCCTGCATCACAGTGCGCCAGTTGGGGCTCTCCACGTTGTTGCCGGTGTCGACGCAGACCACGTCGTGGGTGCGCCGCAGCAGCTCCAGCACCCGTCGGACGGTGAACTGGTCCAGTCGCTGGGCGAAGCGCGGGCTCTCCTCGCCGGCCAGCACGTCGTACGAGCCGTCGGAGGCGTGCCGCAGGTAGTCGTCCAGCCGGTCCAGCAGGGTCGCGCCCTCCAGGATCTCGATCTGGGCCAGGTCGCTGATCAGGTGCCGGATCGTGCGGGCGTGCCGGGCGCTGCCGGCGCGCAGGCCGAGGGTGCCGCGCAACTCGTTGTCGTCCCAGGCCAGCACACCCTTGCCGCGCACACTGCCGACCGTCGCCGCGGCGAGCACTGTGGCGGTCGTCTTGTGCACTCCGCCCTTGGGGTTGGCGAAGGCGAACACCCGGGGCGTGCCGAGGTCCCGTTGGAGCACCCCGTTGGCGCGCTCCTGCTCCTGGTCGACGGCCGGTGGGCGCCATTCGACCCGGGCCGGGTAGGCACGTTCGGCGACCGCCGAGCCAACCGCCGGGGCGGGTGGTGGCGGGACGGGCACGGCGACCGGCGGCGGGGGCGGGGGCGGCGGGGCGACCGGCGGGGGCGGCGGCGGGGCGGCCGGGTAGCCGGTCTCCGGCTGGTAGCCGGTCTCCAGCAGGGCGTACCGCGATTCCACCGACGGGTCGCCCGGTCGGTAGCCATTGTCCAGCAACGCGTAGCGCGACGGGACCGGGTCGGGGCCGCGTGCCGGCGGCTCGGGCTCGGCCCGGTACGCCGGCTCGGCGCGGTAGTCCGGCTCGGCCCGATAACCCGGCTCGGCCCGATAAGCCGGGTCCGCCCGGTAGTCCGGCTCGGCCCGGTAGCCGGGCGTCGCGCGGTACTCCGGCTCGGCGCGGTAGCCCGGCTCGGCCCGGTAACCCGGCTCGGCGCGGTAGTCCGGCTGCTCGGTCCGGTACGCCGGCTCCGCTCGATAGTCCGGCTCGGCCCGATAACCCGGCTCGGCCCGGTACGCGGGCTCGGCCCGGTAGTCCGGCTCGGCCCGGTACGCGGGGTCGACCCGGTAGGTCGCCTCGGCCCGGTAAGCAGGCTCCGCGCCGTACGACAGGTCCGCCGGATGCCCGATGGCAGGTGCCCGCCCGGCGTAGCCGTTGGGGGCCGCACGCCGTGGCAGCGGGTCCGGCGGCGGTTCCTCGCCACGCCGCTCCGGCTCGGTCTGCTCCGCGCCGCGACCGCCCAGCCGGGCACGGTCCAACAACGCGCGCCACCGCGGCGCTGGTTCGGCCGGCCGGCCCCAGCCGGTCTCACTGCCCTCCACGGCCCGCCCTCCCAGCGCCATCGATCTCTGTCTGACAGGCTACGAACCCAACCCTATTCGGACCACACCTCAGAGCGCACACCAGCCGGCGCAGATCACGACGACGGCGATGGCGTCAACGGCTCGGCGAGGGTGGCGTCCGGCGAGGTGGTGACACTCGGCGGCGTCGACTCGGTGGGCTCCGGCGTCGACGGTTCGGGTGACGGAATCGTCACGACTGGTGCGGGTTCCGACGATTCGCCCACGGAGGCCGACGGTGCCGGGGCGCTGATCATCGGCGCTGGCCGTTCGGACCGGGTCGGTACGGGGCTCGGCCCCGTGTCGGCCGGAGGGCGCACCACGTCACGCTGCTCCGGCAGGGGTGGCGTGAAGACCGTCCGGTCCAGCCGGTAGACCTCGGGGGCGGGGTCGACCGCCCGTACGTCCGGCCGGGCCGCCACACCGCGCAGCGCCACCGGCGTCGCGCGAACCACCGCCGCGTAGACGCAGGCGCAGCCGGTGCGGTACGCGGCGGCCTCGGCGGCGGCCACGTCGGCGCCGCTGACGTACTGCTCCCGCAACTCCCGCTCGCCAACCCCGTCGCCGTCGACGGCGGCCGCCCTGGCCCGGTAGTCGGCGGCCTCGGTCTCCTTGCGGGCCGCCACCTGCTCCATGCCGGCGACCACGTCGTCGGGCACCCGCAGCGCGGGGATCTTGACGATCTCGGTCTGCCGGCCGGGCAGCGGAACCCGCCCGAAGACGGTGGAGACCCCCACGTCGCCGAGCACCGTCGCCAGCCGCTGCGGAGGCAGGTAGGCGTCGAGCGTGACCAGCGCGTACGTCCCGCCCTCGGCGGCCGGGGCGGACGCGGGCAGCGCCGCCAGGTCGGCCGCGGCGGACCGCAGGTAGCCGGGAACGGAGTCGCCGTCGGCAACGCCGACCCGGGTGACCTCGCCGACAGTTCGGTCGCCGACCGGGCTGTCGTCGACAGCCCAGACGGCAGTGCCCAACACCGCCGCCGCGGAGAGCACCGCGGCCCAACTGAGCACGCCGGAGCGCGCCGACCGGTCGGCCAGCCGGGCCACCGCCCGGGTCAGCGGCGGCAGCAACCGCTGGTCCAGCTGCCGCAGCAGGTTGCCGGCGCGCACGGGCGGGATCCCCTCTGTGAAACGGTGTCGGGCGGTCGCCGCTCAGTCACGCAGGATCTGAAGCGCACGTTCCAGGTCGTCAGGGTAGTCGCTGACGAACCGGACCTCGTCCCCCGTTCGGGGGTGCACAAAGCTCAGTTCGCGGGCGTGCAGCCACTGTCGGGCCAGGCCGAGACGGGCCGAGAGGGTGGGATCGGCGCCGTAGGTGAGGTCACCCACACAGGGGTGCCGCAGGGTGGAGAAGTGCACCCGAATCTGGTGGGTCCGGCCGGTCTCCAGCCGGACGTCGACCAGACTCGCCGCCGGGAACGCCTCCAGGGTGTCGTAGTGCGTGATGCTCGGCTTGCCGCCGGACACCACAGCCCAGCGGTAGTCGTGGGTGGGGTGCCGGTCGATCGGCGCGTCGACGGTGCCCCGCAGCGGGTCCAGGTGACCCTGCACCACCGCGTGGTAGCCCTTGTCGACCTCGCGGTACTTGAAGGCCCGCTTCAACGCCGTGTACGCCTGCTCGCTCTTGGCCACCACCATGATCCCGGTGGTGCCCACGTCGAGCCGGTGCACCACGCCCTGGCGTTCGGCGGCGCCACTGGTGGAGATGCGGTGCCCGATCGCGGCGAGCGCGCCGATCACCGTCGGCCCGGTCCACCCGGGGCTCGGGTGGGCGGCCACCCCGACCGGCTTGTCGACCACGACGATGTCGTCGTCGGCGTAGACGACCCGCAGGCCGGGCACCGCCTGCGGCACCACGGTCGGCGGTGCGACCGGGGCGGGCAGCGTGACGTCCAGCCAGGAGCCGGCCTTGACCTTGTGCGAGTTGGGCCGGGCGGAGCCGTCGACCAGCGCGTCCCCGGCGTCGACCAGGGCCGCGGCGGCGGTGCGGGAGAGCCCGAACAGGCGGGACACGGCCTGGTCCAGGCGCATGCCGTCGAGGCCGTCCGGAACCGGAAGGGAACGGTGGTCGCCGCCAGCGGCGAACGCCGAGGTCATGCCCGCTCCCGCTGCTCGGTGCCCGGCGCGGCGGCGTCCGTCGTGGCCGGGTCGCCGTCGCGCCCCGCCCGCCGGCCGTCACGCTGGCGGCCGGTCAGCTCCAACAGGACGGCCAGCAGCACGCCGCAGACCAGCGAGCTGTCCGCCAGGTTGAACACCGGCCAGACCTGGCCGTACGGGTCGAAGAGGCTGATCATGTCGACCACGTGCCCGTGGAACGGGGACGGCGCGCGGAAGATCCGGTCGACGAGGTTGCCCAACGCGCCACCGAGCACCAGGCCGAGCGAGACCGCCCAGGGCAGCGAACGCAGCCGCAGGGCCATCCAGACGATCCAGCCGACCACACCGATGGTGATCAGTGGGAAGACCCAGGTGTGGTCCGCGCCGATGCTCCAGGCCGCGCCGCTGTTGCGGGTCAGGCTCAGGTAGACGAACCCGCCGAGCAGCCGGACCGGCTCCCGGTCGGTCAGCGCGGCCAGCGCGAGGTGCTTGGTGACCAGGTCGGCCAGCAGGGCCACCAGGGCGACCCCGGCGAGGATCGCGACGGCCCGGGGCCGGCGGGTGCCGCCGCCCGGATCGGTGCGGCCGGGTTCGGCGGACGGTACTGCGGTCATGCGCTCCCCATCGACAGTCTTGGCGGTGATCGCTCACCGTCTCATCGCCGCCGGGGAACGGACCTCAGCGACGCTCCTCCAGCTGCTTGCACGTCACACACAGGGTGGCCGACGGGAAGGCGGCGAGGCGCTCGACCGGGATCGGGTTGCCGCACCGTTCGCACCAGCCGTAACCACCCTCGTCGAGGCGCTCCAGAGCGCGCTCGACCTGCGTGATCCGTTCCAGAATGCTGTTGGCGAGAGAGATCTCCTGCTCCCGCTCGAGCGTCTTGGTGCCCGTGTCGGCCTGGTCATCCCCGGCCGAGTCGGTCAGCCGATCGCGCTGCAGCTCGGTGATCTCACTCAGCGTCTGATCGTACTCGGCACGAAGCTCGTCCCGCCGCGCCGCCAGCGCCGCACGGATCTTCTCGGTCTCCGCCGTGCTGCGGGTGGCCTTCGCCACCGGCTTGCGCCCGGCGGTCCTGGTGTCGGATGGCTTCGCCATGGGTCGCTCCCTAGGCCGGGGAACCGCGCGGTCCGCGGCGCCTGGTCAGGGGGCGCCGACAAAGGCGTCCCCTATGGACGAAAAGGGGCGCACGGCGACGATGGCCGCGCACTCCCGAGGTTGGCAAGAATACGGAACGTACAGGCGTCCGACAACGTGCCGCACCGTCGCACCGTCTAACAGCCCCTAGCCCTGCCTAACTGGGGCAAAGGGAACGCTAGCAGATCAATTGGGCACCTCATCTCCGTACTCACCAAACCATCGGGCCAGACGACCCCGCCGACTGACCGCCCGCAGCCGCCGTTCCGCCGCGTCCCGCACCCCTGCGGTCGCCACGATCAGCAGACTGTCGCAGGTCTTCAACCGGGTGTCGGGTGCGGGCACGAAGCCCACGCCGTCGCGCAGCACCAGGGTCACCGACGCGCCCAGCGGAAGGCGCAGTTCGTCGACGTGCACCCCGGCCAGTCGTGAGCCCGGTGGCACCTCCACCTGGAGCAGGTCCGCCCGCATCCGCTCCAGCGGCGCGGTCTCCACGTGGATCTCGGCGGCCTCGGCCGGCGCGGTCACCCGCAACCGGCGGGCGAACGGCCCCAACGTCCCGGTCTGCACCAACGTGAAGATCACCACCAGCACGAAGACCACGTCGAAGAGCCGCTCCGCGCCGGGCACCCGCTCGGAGAGCGGAATGGTGGCCAGCACGATCGGCACCGCCCCGCGCAGCCCGGCCCAGGACAGGAACGCCTGTTCCCGAAGCCCGACCCGGAACGGCAACGCCGAGACGGCCACCGACAACGGTCGGGCCAGGAGCACCAGAGCCAGCCCGGCGACCACCGCGGGCAGCACCGCCGCGTCCAGCCGGCCCGGCGAGGCCAGCAACCCGAGCAGCACGAACAACCCGATCTGGGCGAGCCAGGCCAACCCGTCCGCGAAACCGAGAATCGCCTGCCGGTGCGACAGGCGGGCATTGCCCAGCAACACCCCGGCCACATAGACGGCGAGGAAGCCCGAGGCGTGCAGAACGGCCCCCGCGGCGTACGCCAGCACCGTGATGCCCACCGCGGCGATCGGGTAGAGCCCGGCCGAGGGCAGCGCGGCCCGGCGCAGCGCCCAGGTGCCGGCGACGCCAGCGGCAACGCCCACCGCCGCACCGACGCCCAGCTCGTAACAGACCAGCGCGACCTCGTACCACCACGGGTGCGCGAAACCCCGGTGGGACAGCAGCACCACCAGCAGCACCACCGGGGCGTCGTTCATCCCCGACTCGGCCTCCAGGGTCGCCACCAGCCGGGGCGGCAACCGCAGTCGGCGCAGAGTGGCGAAGACGGCCGCCGCGTCGGTGGACGAGAGCACCGCCCCGTAGAGCAGCGCCAACCGCCAGTCCAGCCCCAGCAGCAGGTGCACGGCCACGCCGACCACAAGGATGCTGACGACCACGCCGACAGTGGAGAGTGCGGAGGCCAGCCCGAGCACCGGGCGCAGCGTGGTCCACCGGGCGGTGAGCCCGCCCTCCGCGATGATCACGATCAGCGCGCAGAAGCCGAGGGTCCGGGTCAGCTCGACGTCGTCGAAACGGATGCCCAACCCGCCCTCGCCGATCGCCACGCCCAGAGCCAGGTAGACCAGAAGGCTGGGCACACCCAGCCGGGTGGAGAGTCGCACCGCGCCGACAGCGACCAGCAGCACTGCCGCACCGAGCAGCAGGGCGATGTCCAACCCGGGAGTCACGGCTGCCTTGCCTGGGCTGTCCTCACTCGGCGGATCCGTCGCGCAGACGGCGCAGCACCTCGGGCAGGTCCGGGCCGGGTCGATCGACGAGGAAGAGCTTGTCCCGGCTGGCCGCGCCGGCGCGCAGCGACACGACGGCCGGCCGGACGCCCAACGCGCCGGCCAACGCCCGCCGGGCGGCCTCGGTGGCCCGCCCGTCGACGGCCGGGTCGTGGACCGCGATCACCAGGGCGGGCCCGTGCGGGCCGTCGAAGCGGCCACCCACCCGGTCCCGGGATGCGCCGGGCTTCACCCGTACCGCCACTGTGAGCGTGTCCTGCGCGGGCACCGGCACCGCTTCAGATCGGACGGGCGTCGGCGAGGAGAGCGGTCGCCGGCGCGCAGTGCGCGCACGGGGTGAAACCGAGGTCCACGGCCTCGGCGACCGGCAACGTCTCGGGCTGCCAGCCAATCAGGTGGGGGCAGCCGTCCAGGTGGTAACGGGGGCGGCCGTCGACGACCTCGACAGCGTCGAGCAGTCGGGCCACCCGGGCCGCCTCGGCGGGCGTGATCTGCTGGGCGGCCGGCTCGTCGACCGCCGCGACCGCCGGGTCGAACACGTCGCCGGTCGACGCCGCGAGGGGCGACGCCGGGCTCACCGGCCGGGCCCGCGCGGGCACCTCGTCCGCGGCACTCACCATCGGCGACGCGTCCTCGACGTGCGGCGGGTCGACCGGCGACACCTCATCAATCGGCGGCGCATGGTCGACCGGCGGCTCGGGTGGTTGCCGCCACCCGGTGCCGCCGGTACCAAACGTCGTGGGCACGTGCTGGACCGGCACCTCCGGCTCGACCAGCGGCGGCCCGTACGCGACACCCGGTGTGGCCTGGCTGGCCGTACGGGGCGCATCGGGATTCCGCCGGTCGGTCCGGCCGGGATCCGCCATGGCGCGGTTGGCGGCTGCCTGGCGGGCCCCCACCACCAACGCCACGGCGGCCAGCAGACTGGCCGCGATGGAGATGACCAACAAGAAGCTGGAGCCACCGGCCAGGCCGAGCACCAGTAGCACCACCGCGACGAGGATGAGCAGGAGACTTGCGACTATCACGGCTCACCCCCGCCGCGTCGAACCGTCCAGGCCTGGCCGGCGACCGTCACCATTGGCGGACAGCGATCGCCGGCCGGTGCTCAGCGTCCGGCTTCGAGGGCGCCGGAGCGCCCGCCGCCGCCGTACGAACCAGCGAGACCCGCTGCGGCCAGCCCGTTGCCGCCAGCGACCCGGCCGGCTTCGGAGCGGGTCATCTCGGCCTCGAGGCCCTGGCCACGACCGTCGAGGTCACGCAGCTGGCTCTCCAGGTACGCCTTGAGCCGGGTGCGGTACTCGCGCTCGAACTGCTTGAGCTCCTCGATGTGCTTCTGCAGCGCCGTGCGCTTGGCGTCCAGGCCGCCCATGGCCTCCTGGTGCCGCTGGCGGGCGTCCCGCTCAAGGGCGTCAGCCTTGGCGCGCGCCTCCCGGGTCACCTCCTCGGCCTTGCCGCGAGCCTCGGACAACAGCTGGTCGGCCTCGCGGCGAGCGTCGGACACGTGGTCGTCGGCGGTGCGCTGGGCCATCATCAGCACGCGCAGGGCCTGCTGCTCACCGTCACCGGTGACGCCGCCGGCCGGGCCGCCGGTCGAGCGGACCTGCTCCAGCTCGGCCTGCATCGCGCGGGCAGCCTGCTCGGCCGCCGACTTGTCGCGCTGCACCCGGTCCAGTTGGGCCTTGACATCGTTGAGCTCCGCCGCCAGTCGGGCGTCGCCGCCGGGGCCGGCGGGGGCGCCGCCACGGCCGCCGCGCTCCACCTGGGCGCGCAGCTCGTTGTTCTCTTCGATGAGACGGGCGAGCTCGCGCTCGACCTCATCCAGGAAGGCGTCGACCTCCTCCTCGTCATACCCCCGTTTGCCGATCGGCGGCTTTTTGAAGGCGACGTTGTGGACGTCGGCCGGGGTCAGCGGCATCGAAACTCCTCGGGTCAGTTGCGGCCGCGAAAGCGCGTCGGTCATCAGGCAGATGCCCTGATCGACGGCCCTAACACGAACTCCATCAGCACGAACAGGATAACCAGGAGCACAAGGGAGGCCAGGTCGATGCTCACGGTACCAATTCGCAGCGGAGGGATCACACGCCTCAACGCGTTGAGAGGGGGATCAGTGACGCTCCACACGGATTCCAATCCTGCCGATGCTCCACGCCCCGGTTGCCAGCGACGGCCGTACTGGAGGACGGCGCTCAACACGAACCGGGACAGAAGAAGGAGCAGGAAGACATAAAGGATCAGGTACAGCACTTGCAGTAAGATCGACAACACGGTCAGCGACGTCCCTCGGGTCGGGCGGGATCAACTCAGACTGAAAAAGCCGCCCTCAGCGATCTTGGCTTTGTCCTCTGCGGTGACCTGGACGTTAGCCGGTGAGAGCAGGAACACCCGATTGGTCACGCGCTCGATCGTACCGCGCAGGCCGAACGCCAGCCCGGCGGCGAAGTCCACCAGACGGCGGGCATCCGCCTCATCCATCTCGGTGAGATTGATGATCACCGGGACACCGTCGCGGAAGTGCTCACCGATGGTGCGCGCCTCCCGGTAGGTGGTGGGGTGCAGCGTGGTGATCTGGTAACGCTGCTCCTCCTCGGGCAGGGCCCGCTCACGCGACGTGACCTGCGGCGCGAGGGCCAGGTTGTCCCGAGTGTGGTAGGTCAGCGCACCGGAGGTCTCGCCCGCCGACGACCGGGTGATAGACCGGACGCTGGACCGCTCGATCCGCTCCGGCCGCTCACCGTCGCCGCGCTCGGACTCGCTCAACCGCGTGCTCGACCGCTCGGAGAGTCGGCCCCGCCCGCTGTCGCGCGGCCGGGGAGCCGGCGGCTCCTCGGCGTCGTCCTCGTCGTCGTCGGCGAACTCCTCGGCGTACCGGCTCTGCCGGTACCGCGAGTCGCGGTAGCCACCCTTGTCGTAGCCACCGTCGTCGTAGGCCCGCTCGTCGTCTTCTTCGACCAGACCGAGCCAGACCCCCGCCTTGCGCAGTGCACCCATCCCGCGCCCTTCCGTCCGCCGTGCGGCACGCGCCCCCGTGCCATGTCGCCCGTCGCGAGTGGACAACCATGCCCATCGGACCGGAACAGCAATCCCCCCGGCGCGCGATTCGCGTCGCGCGCCACGACCCCCAACCGGGAGACGCCCGCCCCTGAAACAACACTGATGTAATTTGCTTGTCTCGCGGTCAGGCTACCGCAGCGTGGGACGCATTCCGAGCAACGCGCTACCGACGCGGACATGTGTCGCGCCGTAACGGATCGCTATTTCGAAATCCCCGCTCATACCGGCCGACAGCGCGGTGGCTCCCGGATGGACAGCCCGAAACGCGTCGGCGACCTCCGCGAGCCGGGCGAACGCCCGCTCCGGCTCCCACCCCAGCGGAGCGACAGCCATGAGGCCGACCAGACGCAACCCCGACGCGTCGGCGACCGCCTCGGCCACCGGCTCCAGACCGGCGGCCGGATCCGCCGAGCCGGGCAGGGCACCGCCCCGGGCCGTGTCGCCGTCGATGCTCACCTGGACCAGAGCGTCGAGCGGCTCCTGCCGGTCCGCTGTCGCGGTTGCCAACGCCCGGGCCAGCCGGACACTGTCGACGGAGTGCACCACGTCGGCGTAGCGGACCACCGAGCGGGCCTTGTTGCGCTGCAACTGGCCGATGAAGTGCCAGCGGGGACGCACCCCGGCGGCGGCCACCTCGGTGGCCTTGCCGGCTGCCTCCTGGTCGCGGTTCTCCCCCATGTCGGTCACCCCGAGCCCGGCCAGCGCCAACACATCACTGGCCGGGTAGGTCTTCGTCACCGCGATCATGGTCACCTCGGAACGGTCCCGGCCGGCCTGCGCGCAGGCGTCATCGACCCGGGACCGGACCTGGGCCAGACCGGCCGCGAGTTCGGCGTGCCGATCTGGTCGTACCGTGGCTGAGCTGTCGGTCATCGGCGGTGCTCAGGACCCGTTCTTGAGGAAGTCGGGAACGTCCACGTCGTCGAAGAGCACGCGACGCGGCGACTGGGCCGGAGCCGGGTTGGTGGCCGGCGCAGGCGCCGGGGTGCTCTGCGGTGCCGGCTGGTTGGTGTTGGTCTTGCGGGTCGGCTCGGCCGCCTTGTACGCGGGCGTGCCGCCGTCGAAGCCCGCCGCGATGACAGTCACCCGAACCTCGTCACCGAGCGCGTCGTCGATGACAGCGCCGAAGATGATGTTGGCGTCCGGGTGAGCCGCGTCGGTGACCAGCTGGGCGGCGTCATTGATCTCGAACAGGCCCAGGTCGGAGCCGCCGGCGATGGAGAGCAGCACGCCCCGCGCGCCGTCCATGCTCTGCTCCAGCAGCGGGCTGGAGATGGCCGCCTCGGCCGCCTCGACCGCGCGGTTCTCGCCGCGGGCGCTGCCGATGCCCATCAACGCGCTGCCGGCGCCGCTCATCACGCTCTTGACGTCGGCGAAGTCCAGGTTGATCAGACCCGGGGTGGTGATCAGGTCGGTGATGCCCTGCACACCCGAGAGCAGCACCTGGTCGGCCGTACGGAACGCGTCCATCATGCTGATGTTGCGATCGCCCAGGGCCAGCAGCCGGTCGTTCGGGATGACGATCAGCGTGTCGCACTGGTTGCGGAGCTCGTCTATCCCCGTCTCGGCCTGCACCTGGCGGCGCTTGCCCTCGAAGGAGAACGGCCGGGTCACCACCCCGATGGTCAGCGCGCCGAGCTTGCGGGCGATGTTGGCCACCACGGGCGCGCCGCCGGTGCCGGTGCCGCCGCCCTCGCCGCAGGTCACGAAGACCATGTCGGCGCCCTTGAGCACCTCTTCGATCTCGTCGCGGTGGTCCTCGGCGGCGTTCTTCCCGACGTCCGGGTTGGCCCCGGCCCCCAGGCCACGGGTCAGCTCCCGACCAACGTCGAGCTTGACGTCGGCGTCGCTCATCAGCAGCGCCTGCGCATCGGTGTTGATCGCGATGAACTCGACGCCCTTGAGCCCAACCTCGATCATCCGGTTGACGGCGTTGACGCCGCCACCCCCGATGCCGACGACCTTGATGACCGCCAGGTAGTTGTGCGGAGGTGTCATCTCCGGTCCTTTCCTTCGAGATTGGCTTCGGCCGACCGGTTACGGCGTGGCCAGACCAGCGGCCGACGACAGCTGTCTCCAACGAGGATCAGGGGTGAACCCTAACCCTCTACTAGAGGCTTACAGTTATGTCAACCACTGAAGCTCTTCGGGGCAACGTAAGCGCCACCGCGCCATGAGCCAAGGACCCGGGCGGCGTGTCGCCGCGCGGAGCGCCACGGGTCACGCCGCGCACGCTCCCTGGTCAACGAAAGGTCACCACATCCGGCGCGCTCACGTCGATCCGGTCGGCGTCCTCGTCGAGCAGCGCGGTGGCCACCCGAGCCTTGTCCGTACCCCGGGTCGCGTCGCCCCAGACCACCGTTCGGTCGCCGCGCAACCGCAGGCTGATCCGGGCCAGCCCCGCCACGTTCACGTCCACCAGCTCCGCGCGCAGCTGCGGCGTCAGCGCGACGAGCACCTCCAGCGCGGCCCGGGTGCCCGGGTCGTCGGCGGCCGGGCGAGCCACAGTCACCTGTGGCAGGTCCGCCGGGCGTCGCTCCACCGTCCGGAACGCCACCCCGCTCCGGTCGATCAGGGCGAACACCTCGCCCTGCGGCACCACCGCCACCGCTGTCCGCTCGGTCACCCGCACCACCAGCGCGCCGGGCCAGTCCCGGGAGACCGCGGCCCGCTCCACCGCCGGCAGCGCACCGACCCGACGGGCGACTGCGGCCAGGTCCACCCGGGCCAGCGGCACTCCGTCCGGCACCCCTGCCGCGTCGTGCACCTGCACCGGGGTGACCAGGTCGGCACCCTCCACGCGCACCTCCCGCACACCGAACAGCCCGGTGCCGAGCACCGTCCAGGCGACCAGCCCGGCCAGGGCGAGCACGCCGGCGGCCACCGCCCACGGCAGCGCCGCACGCATGCGACGCTGCCGGGCACGGGCCATGAACCGGCGGGTCGAGGGCGGCACCGCGTCGCGGCCCGCCCGGACCAACTGCCACCGCCGGGCCGGACCGCGGCGCTGAGCGCCACCGTCGGCGGCGCTGGTCCGCCCTCGGGCCGGGCCGGGACTCATCCGGCGGTGGGCGCCGAGCCGCCGGGCACGGCAGTGCCACCGAGAGCCGCACCGTCGCCGCCGGATGTCGCCCCACCCGGCACCGGATCACCGATCGCCGGGGTGGTGGCCACCGGGTCGACGGTCGCTGTCGGTGCCGAGCCGGCCGCACGCTCACCCAGGGCCGCCAGCAGTTCGTCGCCCATCAGCGAGATCGGCGGGGCGCCCATGGTGACCACCACGTCCCCGGAGCGGGCGCGACGGGCCACCTCGATCGGGGCCTGCTCCCACGACTCCACGAAGACCTTGCGGTCGGCGGGCAGATCCACCGCCGCGATCAGTGCCGCCGAGCCCTCGCCGGGCTGACGCAACTCACCCGGCCCGAAGACCTCCAGGAGCACCACCTCGTCCGCGATGGCCAACGCCTCGGCGATCTCCGCCTGGTTGTCGCGGGTGCGGTACAGCCGGTACGGCTGGAAGACGACGATCAGCCGGCCATCCCCGGCGACCTCGCGCAACGTCTGGTTCGCCAACGTCATCGAGGTCGGGTGGTAGGCGTACTCGTCGTAGACCAGCACGCCGTCCGCGACACCCTTGCGCTCGAAGCGCCGTCGCACCCCGGGAAAGACCGCCAGCGCGGCCTCCGCCGCCTCCAGCGGCAGTTCCAGCAGGTACGCGGCCAGCACCGCGGCGGCGCTGTTCAGCCCCATGTGCCGGCCCGGCACCGGCAGTCGGAACTCGCCCAGCGACCGCCCGTCGATCGCGGCCAGGTAGCGCACTCCACGCGCGGAGGAGACCATCTCGGTCAACCGCAGGTCGGCGTCGGCGGCCTCGCCGTAGGTGAACACCCGTCGTCCCTCGGACCGCAGGCTCTCGGCCAACCGCCGACCGCCCGGGTCGTCGACGCAGGTGATAATGAACCCGTCCGGGTCGGTGAGGCGGGCGAACTCCACGAACGCCGCCTCCAGCGTCGCGTAGTCGCCGTAGGTGTTCAGGTGGTCCGCCTCGACGTTCGTGATGATCGAGACGTACGGGCGGTAGATGAGGAACGAGCGGTCGCTCTCGTCCGCCTCGACCACGAAGTGCTCGCCGGTGCCGTGGTGGGCGCCCGAACCGACCTCGGAGATCTCCCCACCGATCACGAAGGACGGGTCCACACCGGCCTGCTGGAGCACCATCGTCACCATCGAGGTGGTGGTGGTCTTGCCGTGCGTACCGGCGACGGCCACCGCCCGACGGCCGGTCATCGCCGCGGCGAGCGCCTCCGAGCGGTGCAGCACGCGTAGGCCGCGCCGACGCGCCTCGACCAGCTCCAGGTGGTCCTGGGGAATGGCCGACGAGTAGACGACCGTGTCCACGCCGTCGAGGTTGCTCACCTCGTGACTGAGGTGGATGGTGCCGCCGAGCGCCCGCAGGCCGGCCAGCGAGGGCCACTCCCGCAGGTCGCTGCCGGAGACCCGGATACCGCGGGTGAGCAGCAGCCGGGCCACGCCGAGCATGCCCACCCCACCCACTCCGATCAGGTGGACGGCGCCCAGGTCCTCGGCGGTGAGCGTGCCGGCCGGGGTGAACTGCGCGGTCATCGGGCCACCGCCGCCAGCACGAAGGAACGCAGCGCCTCGTCGCCGTCGCGCCGGCCGTAGGACCCGGCGGCGGCACCCATGTTGTAGAGCCGCTGTGGATCACGGATGAGGGGGATGACTGTGCGCTCCAGCCAGTCCGGGGTGAGCTCCGCGTCGTCGACCAGCAGCCCACCGCCGGCCTCCACCACGGGCAGCGCGTTGCGCCGCTGCTCCTGGTTGCTGTGCGGGTACGGCACGTAGATCGTGGGCAGCCCGATCGCGGCCACCTCGGCGACGGTCATCGCCCCGCCCCGGGCCAGCATCAGGTCGGCGGCGGCGTAGCCCAGCTCCATCTCGGACAGGTACGGCAGCGTCACGTACGGCACCGGCAGGTCGGTGGGGATCGGCACCGGCTCGTTGCGGGCGCCCATCACGTGCAGCACCTGCACGCCGTTGCGGGCCAGCTCCTTGGCTGCCCCGGAGACCGCCAGGTTGATCGAGCGGGCACCGGACGAGCCGCCGGACACGAAGAGCACCGGCAGGTCCGGGCGGAGCCCGAAGTGGGCGCGGGCGGCGTTACGCAGCGCGTACCGGTCCAGACCGGCGATGGCGCGGCGCAGCGGCACACCGACGACTGTGGCGTCCCGCAGCGACTCGGCCTGGCTCGGCTGGTTCGGGAAGCCGACGGCCACGTTCTTGGTGAACTTCATGCCCAGCTTGTTGGCCACGCCCGGTGGCACGTTCACCTCGTGGATCACCATGGGCAGCTCGCGGCGCCACGCGGCCAGGTAGGCCGGCACCGAGACGTACCCACCGAAGCCGACGACCACGTCGGCGCGCACCTCGTCGATCACCTTGCCCGCGGCGCGGGCCGCGGTCCACATCCGACCCGGGGTGCGGACCAGGTTCATGTTGACCGACCGGGGCAGCTGGTACGCCGGGATCTGCCGCAGGTCGTAGCCCTGCGGCGGGATCAGGTCGTTCTCCATGCCCCGTGGTGTGCCGAGGCAGGTGATCCGGACGCCCGGGTCGTGTCGGCGCAGGCAGTCGGCGAAGGCGAGCAGCGGGTAGACGTGCCCCCCGGTGCCACCTCCCGCGAGCACCACCGAACGCAGCGGACCCATCAGCGTCTCCTCTCGCTCGCCGTACCACCGCGGCTTCGGTCCTGTCGGACCCCGCGCGGCGCGGCCTGATCGTCATGGCGCCGCTCGCGGGACCGGGGTACGGACCCTCGGCCAGCGGGCGGCGTCGCCGGCCGGCGACGCCGGCCGGGAAGCGGCGGCAACGGGGCCCAGAGTAGTCGGACCCACCGGGCCGGCGGACGGGCATGCAGTGCTCTGGCCGCATCGGGTTCGGCGCGGGCGAAGGACGCCAGCATGCCGATGCCCGCCAACGTCACCACCAGGGCACTTCCGCCGTCGGAGATGAACGGCAACGGCAGACCGGTGATCGGCAGCAGCCCCACCACCCCACCGATGTTGATCACGGCCTGGCTGACCAGCCAGGTGGTCACGGCGGTTGCGGCGAGCCGGCGGAACGGGTCGTCGACCCGCCGGGCGATCCGGAAACCGGTGTACGCGAGGACCGCGAAGAGGCTGAGCACCACGACGCACCCGATCACGCCCAGCTCCTCGGCGATGATCGCGAAGATGAAGTCGTTGTGCGCCTCGGGGAGCCAGTCCCACTTCAGGCTGCCCTTGCCCAGCCCGACACCGAACCAGCCACCGTGCTCGATGGCCAGCCGCCCCTGGTAGAACTGGAGGCAGTCGTTGAGTTTGCAGGTCTCCGGGTCCGGTGGATTGAAGAACATGTCCAGCCGGGCGAGGCGGTAGTTGTCCGCGCCGCGCTCGCCGGAGCCGGCGCCCAGTGAGGCCACCGCCACGAGCAGGCCGATCCCGACCAGCCCGGCCGCGGCCAGGGCCCCGAAGACCCGCATCCGCACCCCGGCGGCCCAGAGCAGGCCCACGACCAGGGCCAGCAGGCAGAGCATCGTGCCCGTGTCGTTGTAGCCGACCAGGACGAAGAGCAGGCCGACGACCGGAAAGAGCGGGGTGGCCAGTTCGCGCCACCACCCGAGCGCGGCGCCCTTTCGGGCGACGAGGTGCGCACCCCAGAGCACCATCGCGAACTTGGCCAACTCAGAGGGCTGTAGCTGGATTCCGCCGACGAACAGCCAGTTCAGCCGGGCCTCGACCGGCCCGAAGCTGGCCGACTCCTGCTTGGTCAGGCGGGCGATCGCGACAAGCAGGTTGAGCACCACCAGGAGGGCGACCGAGGCGAACAGCAGTGGCCGCCCCAGCGAGCGGTAGGTGCTGGCCGGCAGGCGCTGGCAGACCCAGAACGCGCCGATGCCGATCACCGCGAAGATGGCCTGCTTGGTCACCGAGGCCGAGGCGTTGCCGTCCTCGGCGTAGTCCTTCACGCTGGTCGCCGAGAAGACCATGGTCAGCCCGATCAGCAGCAGCAGGCCGGCGCAGGACAGCAGCAGGTAGTAGGAGGTCAGCGGCCGGTCCAGCAGGCCGCGCAGCGCGGCGAGCCCGCCGGCCGCGTCGAACCCGCGCGGCGGTGTCGCCGCTACGGCCTCCGGCCCCCGTCCCGCCGCCCCGGGCTCCCGTGCCCCGGGTCCGGGTTCGCGGGCCGCCGCGCCGCGCTCCGAACCGCGCGCCCCGGCAGCCACCGGTGTACGCGCCGCGCTCGGCGACCGTCGCGGTCGTCCGACAGTCTCATCCTCAGTGCCGATTTCCTCCCCCACCCCGACATCATCACCGCTGAACACGCCCCACCGCCCCACAACGCCTCACCGGGCGTGTCGAACCCGCCCCCACGCCGCCCTCCCGCCGCCCTCCCGCCGCCCTCCCGCGTCGATCTTGCACTTTGTGCACCGGCAAAACACCCAGGAGAGGACGTTCCGCCAGCCGAAAGTGCAAGATCGACGGGATGAGGGGATGGGCGCGGGGTGTTGGTCCCTGCGGCTCAGGTCATGTTGGCGAGGAACTCGCTGTAGAACAGGCCCAGGGCGATGGCCACGCCGATGCCGGCGATGATCCAGAAGCGCACCACGATGTTGACCTCGCTCCAGCCGGCCAACTCGAAGTGGTGCTGGAGCGGGGACATTCGGAACACCCGTTTACCGGTGGTCTTGAAGGAGATGATCTGGATCACCACGGACATCGTGATGATCACAAAGAGCCCGCCGATGATCGGCAGCAGCAGGATGGTGCGGGTGGACATCGCCATGCCGGCGATCAGACCGCCCAGCCCCAGCGCCCCGGTGTCGCCCATGAAGATCCGCGCCGGGGAGGTGTTCCACCAGAGGAAGCCCACACAGGCTCCCGCCGCCGCCCCGGCGATCAACGCGATCTCCAACGGGTCGCGGACCTCGTAGCAGTACGGCTGGGTGTAGTTCGGGTCGGCGCACCAGTGCCGGTACTGCCAGAACGCGATCAGCGCGTACGCGGCGAGCACCATCACCGACGCGCCGGTGGCCAGGCCGTCCAGGCCGTCGGTGAGGTTGACGCCGTTCGTCGCGGCCATCACCACGAAGATGAAGATGATCACCGCGCCGACCTTGCTGACCTCCAGGAAGTCGATGTCCCGGATGAAGCTCAGCGTGGTGCTGCCCACCGTCTCGGTGTTTGTCGCCAGGCCCGAACCGTTTGTCATGGTGCTCGGGAACCACAGCGCGATCACCCCGAAGACCGCACCGACCAGGATCTGCCCGAGCAACTTGCCGCGCTTGTTCAGCCCGGCGCTGTTGCGCTTGCGTACCTTGAGGAAGTCGTCGAGGAAACCCACGGCGCCGGAGAAGACCATCAGCCCCAGCAGCACCAGCGCGGTGATGGTCGGCTCCACCTGGGCGATCTGCTGATCCGGCAGCGTGGTCAGGGCGAGGTGCCCGGCCACGTACGCGATCACAGTGGCCAGGATGAAGACCACGCCACCCATCGTGGGCGTGCCCTTCTTGCCCTGGTGCATGGCGGGGCCGTCCGACCGGATCGGCTGACCGGCCTTGAGCCGGGTGAACACCTTGATCGCGATCGGGGTGCAGAAGAGCGAGACGAGGAAGGCCACCCCGATGGCGACGATGACCGCCCTCATCGGGTCGGCTCCCCACCGGCGTCGGCGCGCAGTGCGTCGGCCACCTCCCAGGTCCGGTACCGGGAGCCCTTGACCAGGACGACGTCGCCCGGTCGTAGCTCGCTGCGCAGCACCTCGACGGCCGCCGCCTGATCGGTGAGCAGCACCGACTCTCCTCCCCAGTTTGCTACCGCTGTCGCGCCTTCGTGGATCGGCGCGGCCGGCTCACCCACCACGAGCAGCCGGTCGACACCCAGCTCGGCCGCGAGTTGGCCGACCTCGGCGTGGCCGTCGTACTCGAACGGGCCCAGCTCGGCCATGTAACCAAGCACCGCGACGGTACGCCGCCCCTGGCCCATGCTCGCCAGCGCCCGCACCGCTACCGCCATCGAGGCCGGGTTCGCGTTGTACGAGTCGTCGATCACGGTCACCCCGTCGGGGCGGTCGAAGACGTCCATCCGTCGGGTCGAGACCAGCCCCAGCTCGCCGAGGGCCGTGGCCAGCTCGGCCAGCGGCATGCCCAGCTCCCGGGCGACCGCCGCCGCCGCGAGGGTGTTCCAGACCTGGTGGCGGCCGGCCAGTCGGAGCCGCACCGGCGCGCGTCCCTCCGGGGTGACCAGGGTGTACGACGCGTGTCCCCGCACGTCGAGCGTGACGTCCTCGGCGCGCACGTCGGCGTCGGACGCCTCGCCGTAGCGGACCACCCGGGCCTGCGTGCGGCCCGCCATCGCGTCCACCAGAGGGTCGTCGGCGTTCAGCACGGCCAGCCCGTCCGGCGGCAGCGCCTCGACCAGCTCGCCCTTGGCCACGGCGATGGCGTCCTGCGAGCCGAACTCGCCGATGTGCGACGTGCCGACGTTGAGCACCACGGAGATCCGGGGCGGCACCAGCTCGCACAGGTAACGGACGTGCCCGATCCCGCGCGCGCCCTTCTCCATCACCAGGTAACGGGTGTCCGGGTCGGCCCGCAGGGCGGTGTACGGGTGCCCCAGCTCGTTGTTGAACGAGCCGGGTGGCGCGACAGTGGCCCCGAGCCGGGAGGTGAGCTGCCCGATCAGGTCCTTCGTGGTGGTCTTGCCGGACGAGCCGGTCACGCCGATCACGGTCAGCCCGGTCAGCCGGTCCACCGCCGCGCGGGCCAGTCGGCCCATCGCGGTCAGGGCGTCGTCGACAAGCACCATCGGCACCCCGGGCACCTCTCGGCTGCCGAGGACCGCCACCGCGCCGGCCTGGATCGCGGTTGCCGCGTAGTCGTGCCCGTCGACCTTCTCCCCCGGGAAGGCCACGAAGAGCGAGCCGGGCCCCACCTTGCGCGAGTCGAACTCCACCGAACCGGTCACTGTGGTGGCCGGGTCGGCGGCCACCAGCCGCCCATCGACCGCCGCGGCCACCTCGGCCAGGCTCAGCGTGATCACCGCTGGCCCGCCAGGTCCCCGAAGCGGGCCCGCAGCGCCTCGGCCAACTCGATGCTGTCGTCGAACGGAAGCACCTGACCCGCCACCTCCTGGCCGCGCTCGTGGCCCTTGCCGAGCAGCGCGATCACGTCGCCCGGCTCCGCCAGCCGCACCGCCTCGTCGATAGCGGCGCGGCGGCCCGCCACCTCGATGATCCGGGCGGCCGTGCCGGCCCGGTACGCCCCGGCCAGCACCTCGGCGCGAATCTCCCCCGGATCCTCGGTGCGCGGGTTGTCGTCGGTCACCAGCACCACGTCGGCTCCCTCCGCCGCGGCGGCACCCATCACCGGCCGCTTGCCCCGGTCCCGGTCCCCACCGGCGCCGATCACACAGATCAGTCGGCCGGCGCTCAACTCGCGCAGCGCGGCAAGCGCGGCCACTATCGCGTCCGACTTGTGGGCGTAGTCGACCACCCCGCGCACCGGCGCGGCGACGTCGACCAGCTCCAGCCGGCCCGGGACGCCCCCGCAGGCAGCCACACCGGTCGCAGCGGTCACCGGGTCCACCCCGGCGCCGACGAGTGCGGCGATGGCCAGCAGCGCGTTGGCCACGTTGTGCCGGCCGGGCAGCGCGACACCGGCGGACACTGCCACGCCGTCCGGGCCGTGTGCGGTGAACCGCTGCGCGTACCCCTCGCCGCCCACACCGTCCGCCCACCAGGTAGCGCCCTGCTCACCGGCCGCCGAGTAGGTGACGGTGGTCGGCTTGAGCAGCGGCTTCAACGCCGGGTCGTCGTGGTTGAGCACCTCGACCGCGCAGCGCCCGTCGAAGAGCTGGGCCTTCGCGGCGAAGTAGTCGTCGCTGTCGGCGTGGAAGTCCAGGTGGTCGGAGCCGAAGTTGGTGTAACCACCGACGGCGAACCGGACCCCGCCCACCCGGCCCATGGCCAGCGCGTGGCTGGAGACCTCCATGACCACGGCGGTGACCCCACGCTCGCGGGCGGTGGCCAGCATGGCGTGCAGGTCGGTCGCCTCGGGAGTGGTGCGCACACTGTCGATCACCAGATCACCGAGGCGGGTCTCCACAGTCCCGACCAGCCCGGTGGTGTGCCCGGCGGCCCGCAGCCCCGACTCGATCAGGTACGCGGTGGACGTCTTGCCCGCGGTGCCGGTCACCCCGATCACCGTGAGGTCGGCGGTCGGGTCGCCGTACACGGCCGAGGCCAGCTCGCCGAGCACGGCACGCGGGTCGGGCACCACCAGGGCGGGCAGGCCGGTTCCCGCCGCCAACTCCGCACCCGCCGGGTCGGTCAGCAGCGCCACGGCACCCGCCTCGACGGCACCGGCGGCGAACTCCGCCCCGTGCCGACGGGCACCGGGCAGCGCCGCGTACAGGTCGCCGGGGCGAACCTCCTGGCTGGCGTGGGTGACCCCGGAGACGACCACCGCGGCGGCGTCCGCCGGAAGGTCGACGGCGAGCCGGACGGCGAGATCACCGAGCCGGACTCCGGTCACGGTACGTGGACGTGGATTGCCGGGCACGGCGTCAGACCCTACCCGGTCGTCCGGTTCCGGCCGCACAGCCGCCCCGGTGGTTCGTCGGCACTCACCGATGATGTCCCGCCATCGCTGCTCAGCGCGGATAGACCACGAACTTGGGCGCGGATCCGCCGGTCGAGGGTGGCACGCGGTAGTGACGCAGAGTGAACTGCATCATGTCGCGGAACGCTGGATTGGCGATCGCCGCGCCCCCGCCGTTGGGCGCGTAGACGAAGACGGCGATCACGTAGCGGGGGTTCTCGGCGGGGGCCATGCCGATGAACGAGGACACCTCACCGGGCTGCTTCTTGCCGTTCACCAGCCGCCACCCGGTCCCGGTCTTGCCGGCGACCCGGTAACCGGGGACCGCTGCGGTGACACCGGTGGCGCCGTCGACGGTGGTGACCGCCTCCAGCATGGTGCGCAGGGCCGCCGCGTTCTGCGGGCTGAGCACCGACCGGGTCACCGGGGCCGGCGCGGGGGTGCGCTTGCCGTCCGGGCCGATCACCTCCTTGACCAGGTGCGGCTGCACATACGTGCCGTTGTTGGCGATGGCGGCGTACGCGGCGGCCATCTGCAACGGCGTGGCGTCGACGCTGTGCCCGATCGGCACCGACCCGCGCGACGACCCGCTCCACTCGTCGGCCGGAAGCAGTCGCCCGCTGGCCTCCCCGGGCATCCCCTCGCCGGTCGGCTTACCCAGCCCGAACCGCTTCTGGTAGTCGATCAACCGGTCCCGGCCGAGCTTCTCGGCGATGGTGATGGTGCCGACGTTCGACGAGTAGGCGAGCATCCCCGGCACGCTCATCCGCCTGCCGTCGGCCGGGTGTGTGTCGGAGAACCAGGTGTCGCCCATCTCGATGCTGTTGGCGATCGGCAGCGTGGTGTCCGGCGTGATCACGCCCTCCTGCAACGCCGCGCCGTAGGTGATGGCCTTGTGCACCGAGCCGGGGTCGACCACGAAGCTGGTCGCGGCGTCCTCCCGGGCCACCGGGTCGCTGGGCGTCGGCTTCGCCGCGTTGTACGTCGGGTTGCTGGCCTGCGCCAGGACCGCGCCGGAGGGAATCTCCATGATCACTGCCGCGCCGGTGCCGCCCGGCGCCTTGGCCATGCCCGCGCTGAGGATCTGCTGGGTTCGGAACTGAAGGTCGCGGTTGAGGGTGAGAGCGAGCGAGCTGCCCGGCTTGGCCTGAGTGGTCCGGCTGTAGCCACCGGGGATCGGCGCGGCGAGGTCGCCGAGGCCGGCCTCGTACACCCGTTTGCCGTCCTGACCGGCGAGCACGTCGTCGTAGCGGGCCTCCAGCCCTTCCAACCCGACCATGTCCTGACTGGTGAAGCCGATCAGGTTGGCCGCCAGGTCACCACCGGGCACCTCACGGCGCTCGTCGCGGTGCACCCCGATGCCGGACAGTTCCAGCGCCTGCACCCGCTTGGCGGTGGAGATCTCCACTCCCCGCGCCAGGTACACGAATCGGGACGGCTTGCCGTCGTCCAGCTTGCGGGGCTTCATCTGCTCGACGAGCTTCGACACCGCGATGCCGAGCAGCGGGGAGAGCGCCTTGGCGACGGCGGCCGAATCCTCCACCTCGGTCGGGTCGGCGTACACGTACCGTGCCTCGACACTGCGGGCCAGCGGCGCGCCGGTGCTGTCGTAGATCGCGCCCCGCGGCGCCGGCAGCTCGACGGTGCGGAGGCGGTCGCTGATGCCGCCCCCGGCGTACGCCGGAGCGTCGACCGTCTGGAGGAAGATCAGCCGGATCCCGATGGTGGCGAAGAGCGTCAGGGCGAGCACTGTGCCCAGCCGCAGCCGCAGCCGCGAGTCGGCCAGCTTCGGCGGACGTCGTGGCTTTCGCGCGGGCCGCCGGGCCGCCGGTCGGTCGGTGCGCCGCGGCGCGCGTGGCGTGGTCCGGCGACGCGGCGGCGGCTCGTCGCCACCCGGGCCACGGGGGGTACGCGGTACGACGGTGCGCACCACCCCACCGCGTCCGGCGGCCGGAGCGTCGCGCCGGCCGGCCCGGGCGGCGGCCCGACCGCCGTCGAGCACCTGCAAAGCCGGCCGGAACGGGTCGCCGGACCGGGTGCTGCGCGGCGTACGCCGCTGCTCGGCGCCCTGGCCGCGCGCCGGCGTGCCGCGCTCCTCCCGGACGGTCCGGCCCCTCGGGGTGTACGCCCGGGCGCCGGAGATGCCCCCGATGCCCGGCTCGCCGGTGCGCGGCTCACCGTCGGCGGGCCTGGCGTCACGCGCAGAACCGCGCCGGGACCCCGTAGGGTCCCGGCGCGGCTCGTCCGACCTTGGTGGCACCGGTCAGCCTCCCGCACCCTGGCTGGTCACCGACGGCTGGCCGTTCGCCGGCTGCGGCACACCGATCGTCTTGCCGTCCGGCAGCCGGATGTAGCCCGGCTCGCCGGCGTCGACCAGGCCCAGCCGCCGTGCCTCGGCGGTCAGGTTGCCCGGCGCCTCGAAGTCGGCGATCTGCTTGTCCAGTTCCTGCTTCTCCAGGTCCAGTCGAGCCTGCTGCTGCTGCAACCGCTCCAGCCGGAACGCGTTCTCATTGATCTTGGTGTTGACCGCCAGGATGCCCAGCACCCCGCCGACCACCAGCACCACGATCAGCGCCGCGAACGGCGCACGCGGCACCGAGATCGGCGGCGGCGGCGCCACCCGCAGCCGCGGCGGCCGGGCACTGGTGGCGCTGGCGGCCTTCTCGACCGGTCGCAGTGCGGCGGTGCCCTGAGTCGGGAACTCGCGCGCCCCCCGGGCGCGAGTCTCCCCCTGCCGATTCGTTCGATCGATGCGTGACGTACCGTTACCGAGGCGCGGAGCCCGCTCCGCCGCGGTCCGGCCCCCCGACCGCGGTGCGCGCTGCCCGCCGCCGGTGACGTCCCGGCGGTCGCGCTTGTCAATGCTCATGTCCCTCCCCCTCAACGTCCGTCCCTCTAGCCGTCCCGGTGCCCCTGACCCCCCACGGATCAGGCGGACCCCGTGCCCGGTTGGTGCATTCCCTTCACCCGTCGGCGAGACCGTTCGCGGTCGGTCCGCCCCTGCTCTGTCGCGTTCGGATCGAGTCGCTCCGCGGCCCGCAGCCGCACCGAGGCGGCTCGCGGGTTCGCGGCGACCTCCGCCTCCCCCGGCAGTTCGGCGCCCCGGCTGAGCAGCCGGAACGTCGGACCGGACCCGGGGAGCTCGACCGGGAGGTCAATCGGGCCCTTACTGCGGACCCGGTCCGTGAGGGCCGCCTTGGTGAGCCTGTCCTCCAGCGAGTGGTAGGACAGGACCACCATGCGACCGCCCACGGTCAGTGCGTCGAGTGCAGATGGCAACGCTGTCTCCAGCGCTGCCAGCTCTCTGTTTACCTCGATCCGTAAAGCCTGAAACGTTCTCTTTGCCGGGTGCCCGCCCGTTCGTCGGGCTGGTGCCGGAATGGAATCCCGAACCAGCTCCGCCAGCAGCGCGGACGAGGTGATCCGGGCCCGCTCCCGCTGCCGGATGATCGCCGAGGCGATCCGGCCGGCGAACTTCTCCTCGCCGTAGACCCGCAGCACCCGGGCTAGGTCCGGATGCGCGTACGTGTTGACCACCTCTTCGGCGGTCACCCCCCGGGTCTGGTCCATCCGCATGTCCAACGGCGCGTCCTGGGCGTAGGCGAACCCTCGGTCGGGCGCGTCCAACTGCAACGACGAGACACCCAGGTCGAACAGGATCCCGTCGATGGCCGGATAGCCCAGCCGGTCCAGTACGTCCGGCAACTCGTCGTAGACGGCGTGCTCCAGGTGCACCCGGTCGGCGAACCGGGCCAGCCGGACCCGCGCGTGAGCGAGCGCCTCGGTGTCCCGGTCGAGCCCGATCAGGACCGTCTCCGGATGCGCCTCGAGCACCGCCTCCGCATGCCCGGCCAGACCGAGCGTCGCGTCGACGTGGACCGTCCGGCCGCCTCGACCCAGCGCGGGGGCCAGCAGCTCGAGACACCGCTCGAGCAGCACCGGCACGTGCGTGCCGCGCAACTCCCCCATGATGACCCCCACTGGTTGAAACGTCCGTTCTTCTCGTGCGCCTGTCGTCGGACGGCGCTGCCGTCGTACCGCCAGATCCCCATCCGCTCCCGCCTGACACCGGACCGTCGCCCAATGACTGGATCGTGCGCCTGGCACCGGGGAAGTGATGCCAGGAACTCGAAAGCGGCTGGAGATCTCGCAGTACGTCGGGCGCCGTTACCGCCCTACAGACCGCCGGGCAGCACCCCCTCCTCGATGTCGGCGAAGTCGTCTTCGCTCTCGGCGAGGTAGGTCTCCCAGGCGACCTTGTCCCAGATCTCCACCCGCGTGCTCGCGCCGATCACCACCAACTCGCGGTCCAGCGCGGCGTAGGCACGCAGGTGAGCCGGAATGGTCACCCGGCCCTGCTTGTCCGGAACCTCGTCGTGCGCGCTGGCGAAGAAGACCCGGCTGTAGGCCCGGGCCGCCTTGTGGGTCATCGGCTGTGCGCGCAACTGCTCCGCGATCCGCTGGAACTCAGGGGTCGGGAAGACGTAGAGGCAGCGCTCCTGCCCTTTGGTGACCACGACACCCCCCGCCAGCTCATCCCGAAACTTGGCCGGAAGGATCAACCGGCCCTTTTCGTCCAGGCGCGGAGTGTGGGTGCCGAGAAACATCGGCCCAACCCCCTCGCCCTTGAGCGGCGTTCGCGGCGCCGCTGACCCCCCGGGCCGGTGAGCCCTCCCGGCCTCACCATTGGTCCCCACTCTACTCCACTTCCCTCCACCCGCAACCAAATTCGCCCGCGTGGCGCGCCCTACCCGGGGGCAAAACCGCACGTCACAGGGGGTGGAGCGGAGTGGAGGGCTTCAGCCGCCCCTCGGCGTGGTCCGCTTTCCGACATTGATCGACTCCGTCCGGGGGACGCCGACCCGGCCGCCCGCGCGGTCACCACGGCCGAACGGTTCACCGTCGGCGGCGATCTGGTGATGCCGGCGGTCCGGTAACCTCGCTCGCGTGACGGACGCGAAAATGCCCCTACGGGCCAAGGTGGCCAGCTCCGTGTCACGGACCGCCGCGGCGCTCTCCCGGGCGGCCGGCCGTGGCGACGGTTCAGTGATCGGCGGGTGGATCGGCCTCAAGATCGACCCGGACCTGCTCGCCCACCTGTCGGCCGGGCGCGCGATCGCGCTCGTCTCCGGCACCAACGGCAAGACCACCACCACGCGGTTGACCTCCGCCGCGGTCGGCGTGCTCGGCCGGGTCGCCACCAACTCGTTCGGCGCCAACATGCCCAGCGGGCACACCTCGGCGCTGGCCAAGGCCGGCAGCACCCCGTACGCGGTGCTGGAGGTCGACGAGCACTACCTGGCGCAGGTGCTGGAGGCGACCGAGCCGCACGTGGTCGCGCTGCTGAACCTCTCCCGCGACCAGCTCGACCGCGCCAAGGAGGTCGCCATGATGGCGCAGCTCTGGCGTGCGGCGCTGGTCCGGCACACCAACGTACGGGTGGTGGCCAACGCCGACGACCCGCTGGTCGTGTGGGCCGCCACCCCACCGGGTGACCCCGCCCGGGGCATCAACCCGCCGCACGTGACGTGGTTCAGTGCCGGCCAACGGTGGCACGACGACTCCTGGGTCTGCCCGGAGTGCGGCTCCACCATCCAGCGCTCCGGCGAGCAGTGGTGGTGCACCGGCTGTCCGCTACGCCGACCGGAGCCGCACTGGGTCGTCGAGGACGAGGGCGTGCTCGATCCCACCGGTGCCTGGCACAAGGTCTCCCTCCAACTGCCCGGCAAGGTCAACCTCGGCAACGCGGCGACAGCGCTGGCGGTGGCCGCCGAGTTCGGCGTCCGCCCGGTCGACGCGGTGTCCCGCCTCGGCATCGTCACCTCGGTGGCCGGCCGTTACGCGCAGGTCGACAAGGACGGGCGCAACATCCGGCTGCTGCTGGCCAAGAACCCGGCCAGTTGGCTGGAGGCGTTCGACATGGCCGACAACGCGCCGACCCTGCTCTCCATCAACGCGCGCGATCCCGACGGTCTGGACACCTCCTGGCTCTACGACGTCGACTTCGCCCCGCTCCGGGGCCGGCAGGTGTTGATCACCGGTGACCGGGCATACGACCTGGCGGTTCGACTGGACGTCAACGACGTGCCGTTCCAGCACGTCCGCACGTTCGACGACGCACTCCGGTCGGTCCCGCCCGGGCGGCTGGAGGTCATCGCGAACTACACCGCGTTCCAGGACATCCGAGCGGAGTTGGACCGTGTCATCTGAGAGTCTGCGCATCGTCTGGATCTACCCCGACCTGCTCTCCACGTACGGAGACCGGGGCAACGCCCTGATCCTCGCCCGGCGGGCCCGTCAGCGTGGGATGCCGGTCGAGGTGCTGGAGGTGCGCTCCGACGAACGGCTGCCCGCGACCGCCGACATCTACCTGGTCGGTGGCGGCGAGGACGGCCCGCAGGCGCTCGGCGCCCAGCGGCTGCTGGCCGACGGCGGCCTGCACCGCGCCGTCGCGCAGGGCTCGGTGGTGTTCGGCGTCTGCGCCGGCTACCAACTGCTCGGCACCTCGTTCTTCGCCAAGGGTGTGCAGTGCCGCGGGCTGGAGCTGCTCGACCTTCACTCCGACCGGGGCGAGAGCCGGGCCGTGGGCGAGCTGGCCGGTGAGATCGACCCCCGGCTGGGCCTGCCCCCGCTGACTGGTTTCGAGAACCACGGCGGCCGCACCCACCTCGGTCCGGAGGTCTCCCCGCTGGCTCGGGTCACCGCCGGGGTCGGCAACGACAGCGCCACCGAGGGTGCGTGGCGCGGCAAGCTGCTGGGCACCTACTCGCACGGGCCGGCGTTGGCTCGCAACCCGGCCCTGGCCGACCTGCTGCTGCGCTGGGCCACCGGGGCACACCAGCTCCCGCCGTTGGACGACACCTGGTCGGACCGGCTCCGCAACGAGCGCCGCTCCGCGGTGGCCGCCGCTCGGGCATGATCCGTGCCGTCCGGCGGCTGCTCCGGCAGCCGTCGGCCGCCCGGTTCGCCCTGCTCGTGCTGCTGATCGGCGGCTGCGGTCTACTGCTGCTGCTGGTGCCCCGGCCGGATCCGGCGCAGTTGCCGCTGGTCGCCGACCGGTTGGGCGACCTCGCCCCGGTGGCGGCGATCCTCGGTGGTGCGCTGCTGCTTGTCGCGCTGGTGCCCCGGACCTTCATCACGCTCGCCGCAGGGGCGATCTTCGGTCCGTTGGAAGGCGCCGCGTACGCCCTGGGCGCCGCGCTGGTGGCGGCGGCGATCGGGTTCACTGTCGGCCGGTTGCTCGGTCGGGAGTTCGTGGCCGAACGCGTCCGCGGTCGACTGGCCCGCCTCGACGGCTGGTTCGCCCGGCAGAGCGTGCTCGGTGTGGTGACCGTCCGGCTGCTGCCGATCGCCGGCTTCGGCCTGGTCAGCTACGGCTACGGCACGACCGGCGCCCGAGTGCTGCCGTTCCTGGCCGGCAGCGTGATCGCGTCCGCGCCGACCGCCTTCGGGTACGCGGCAATCGGCGCTGCGGTCAGCTCCCCCGGCCACGTCAACTGGTACGCCGCCGCCCCGGCCAGCCTCGGCCTGATCGCCAGCCTCGTCCTCATCCACCAGTGGTGGCGCGCCGAACGCCGCCGCCGTCGCATGCCGGTCTGACCCCGCGGCGGAGGGCCGAGCAGACCCGGGCCGGCTGCGGACGTCGATGACCAGATGCTGTCGGTTCGGCGGTGGTAACGGCCGGACGACGATCTCGCCGGCAGGGCATCGGGCAGCGCGGGCGCGATCTAACGCTGCGGCCATGAAGCCCCTGCCCCGAGCAAGGATCGGCTCCCGGGCCGTCGCCCTCGTCGCGACCTCGCGGCGGCGCTGCTCGCGGCGTGCACGCCGGGTGATTCACCGGCCGCCTCGTCGGCGCCCAGGGCCTCGACCTGCTCTGGTTCGATCGCGCCACGGGCCGCCTGAACGCGCTCTGCCCGAACCAGGAGGCTGCATCTGTGCCGCAGCCGAGTCCGCGGCCGGATGCCCCCACCCACGTGACCACCGACGGCCAGACCACGGCCTGGGTGTCGCGAGACGGTCGCACCCTGAGCGTCTGGCGACAGCCTGGGGTTCGATTACCACCAGGGCGGGTACGTGGCCGACCTGCGGACCGGCTCGTACGTGCGACTGACCGCCGACTACGTCCACTTGGAGGTCGCGGGTGGGGCGCTGCTTGTTGCCTGGCACCGCTGCCCTCGTGCTCCTGACCGAGGAGTCGCCGCCGGGCGTCAGACGGACGGCGGACGAGTCGGAGCGTGATGACTCAGAGGCATATTGATGTCTCTGAGTCATCACGCTCGTTCCAAGTGTTCGCTTCGGCGGACGTCACGGTGCGTGCCGCTCACGACGCGGGGCACCGTTGTCAGGCGACTACCGAGACCATCCGGCCCTTGACCACGATGACCTTGCGCGGCTCCTTGCCGTTCAGGGTCGTCGCCACCGCGTCCAGGGCCGCCGCGCGCACGCTCTCCTCGGAGGCGTCGGCGGGGACCTCGACGCGGCCGCGGACCTTGCCGTTGACCTGCACCGGATAGGTCACCGTGTCGGCCACCAGCAGCGCCGGATCGGCCGTCGGGAAGTCCGCGTACGTCAGCGAGGTGTCGTGGCCCAGCTTGCGCCACAGCTCCTCGGCCAGGTGCGGGGCGAACGGCGCCACCATCAGCACCAGCGGCTCGGCCACCTCGCGGGGCGTGGCCGACAGGCCGGTCAGCCCGTTGGTCAGCTGGATCAGCTTGGCGATCGCGGTGTTGAACCGGATGCCGTCCATGTCACCACGGACCCCGTCGATCACCGTGTGCAGCAGCCGGCGGGTCGCCTCGTCGGCCGGGTCCTCGGTGATCCGCAGCGCGCCGGTCTGCTCGTCGACGACGGCCCGCCACACCCGCTGCAGGAACCGGTACGACCCGACCACCGCCCGGGTCTCCCAGGGGCGGGACACCTCCAGCGGGCCCATCGACATCTCGTACACCCGGAAGGTGTCAGCGCCGTACGCGGCGCACATGTCGTCGGGGGTCACCACGTTCTTCAGCGACTTGCCCATCTTGCCGTACTCGCGATTGACCACCAGGTCTTCCAGGTAGTACGCGCCGTCGCGCTCGATGACGTCCTCGGCCTGCACGTAGCTGCCGCGCGAGTCGGTGTACGCGTACGCCTGGATCATGCCCTGGTTGAACAGCTTGCGGAACGGCTCGAACGACGACACGTGCCCCAGGTCGAACAGCACCTTGTGCCAGAACCGCGCGTACAACAGGTGCAGCACGGCGTGCTCGGCGCCACCCACGTACAGGTCGGTGCCGCCGCAGTCGCCGTCGCCGCGCGGGCCCATCCAGTACCGCTCGTTCTCCGCGTCGACGAACCGCTCGCTGTTGGTCGGGTCCAGGTAGCGCAGCTCGTACCAGCAGGAGCCGGCCCACTGCGGCATCACATTGGTTTCCCGGGTGTAGCGCTTCGGCCCGTCACCCAGGTCCAGTTCGACCTCGACCCAGTCGCGCCGCCGCGACAGCGGGGTCTCCGGGTTGCTGCCGGCGTCGTCGGCGTCGAACGTCTTCGGGGAGAAGTCGTCCACCTCCGGCAGCTCGACCGGCAGCATCTCCTCCGGCAGGGCGATGGCCGCGCCGGTCTCGTCGTAGACGATCGGGAACGGTTCGCCCCAGTAACGCTGCCGGGAGAACAGCCAGTCGCGCAGCCGGTAGGTCACCGCGCCGGTGCCGTGCCCGTTCGCCTCCAGCCAGGCGATGATCGCCGCCTTGGCGTCGGCGACCCCCAGGCCGTTCAGGTCCAGGCCGCGCTCGGGCGCGGCGCTGTTGATCGCCGGACCGTCCCCGGTGTACGCCTTGCCGTCGAAGCCTTCCGCCGGCTGCACGGTACGCACGATGGGCAGCTCGAAGACCTCGGCGAACGCCCAGTCCCGCTCGTCCTGCGCCGGCACCGCCATGATCGCGCCGGTGCCGTAGCCGGCCAGCACGTAGTCGGCGATGAAGATCGGGATCTGCCCACCGGTGACCGGGTTGGTGGCGTACGCGCCGATGAAGACGCCGGTCTTCTCCTTGGTGTCGGACTGCCGCTCGACGTCGGTCTTGGCGGCCGCCGCCTTGCGGTACGCCTCGACGGCCTCCCGAGGGCTGGCGTGCCCACCGGTCCAGGCGTCCCTCGTTCCGTCCGGCCAGTTAACCGGGGCCAGTGTGTCGACCAGCTCGTGCTCGGGCGCCAGCACCATGTAGGTGGCCCCGAAGACGGTGTCCGGACGGGTCGTGAACACCCGCACCGGTGCCGCGCTGGTCGGGAAGTCGACGTGCGCGCCCTGGGAGCGGCCGATCCAGTTGCGCTGCATCAGCTTGATCGGCTCGGGCCAGTCCAGGCTGTCCAGGTCGTCCAGCAGCCGGTCACCGTAGGCGGTGATCCGCATCATCCACTGCTTCAGGTTGCGCTTGAAGACCGGGAAGTTGCCCCGCTCGGAACGGCCGTCGGCGGTGACCTCCTCGTTGGCCAGCACGGTACCCAGCCCCGGGCACCAGTTCACCGGCGCCTGCGAGACGTACGCCAGGCGGTGGTCGTCGACGACCTGGCGACGCTCGGCGACGCTCAGCTCGGCCCAGGCGCGGCCGTCCGGGGTGGGCCGGTTACCGCCCTCGAACTCGGCGATCAGCTCGGCGATCGGACGGGCCCGGCCAGCGTCGCTGTCGTACCAGGAGTTGAAGATCTGCAGGAAGATCCACTGGGTCCAGCGGTAGAAGTCGGTGTCGATGGTGGCCACCGAGCGGCGCTCGTCGTGCGCCAGCCCCAGCCGGCGCAGCTGCGCCTTGTACCGCTCGATGTTCGCGACGGTGGTGGTCCGGGGGTGGGTGCCGGTCTGCACCGCGTACTGCTCGGCCGGCAGGCCGAACGCGTCGAAGCCCATCGCGTGCAGCACGTTGCGGCCGGCCATCCGCTGGTAGCGGGCGTAACAGTCGGTGCCGATGTAGCCCAGCGGGTGGCCGACGTGCAGGCCCGCTCCGGAGGGGTACGGGAACATGTCCAGCACGTACAGCTTCTCCGCGCCGGCGCGTGGGTGGGTCGGATCGGCCAGCGGGCCGGTCGGGTTCGGTGCGTGGAAGGTGCCCTCGCGCGCCCAGGTGTCCTGCCAACGAATCTCGATCTCGTCGGCCAGGGCCGCGGTGTACCGGAACGGGGGGATGTCGCCCGCCGGTGCGGCTGCCTCACTCATCGTCTCTCCTCGCTTCGCTTCGCTTCGTCTCGGCACCACCGGGCCGGGCCGGCGGAGGGCACAAAAAAGCCCCTCGCGCAGGAGGGGCCGCCGTGCTGTCGCTGGGTTCAGCGCATCAGCACGGCCCGGTAAGAAGCAGGAAGACTCCGGCCATGCCCGCAGTGTACCTCTTCCACGGTGAGCCCTGCCGGCCCCCGGGCAGTGTCGAACCCGTTCCCCCGAGCTGGCGAATATCGGTGCGTAACCGACGGACTACCTGCGGGGGTCGGCGATAACGACAAACATGGTTAGCCTGAGAGACTAGTGAGATTCCTGCGGCAAACGAGGCTCGACGTCGCGAACCCAACGGCGGGTCCAGGTGCTCTCTACAGAGCTGCCGTGACGGCGACGAGGAGGAGGCCCGTGACACAACAGACCTGGGACGAGGTGGGCGGCCTGTTGCCGCACGACGAGTTCCGAGCCGCCAGCGAGGCCATCGTGGCCAACATCGAGCAGGTCATCGAGGGTAAGACCGCCACAGTGCGGCTCGCCCTTGCCGTCCTGCTCGCCGAGGGTCACCTCCTGATCGAAGACGTCCCGGGTGTCGGCAAGACCAAGCTTGCCAAGGCCCTCGCGCGGTCCATCGACTGCACGGTGCGACGGATCCAGTTCACCCCCGACCTCCTGCCCAGCGACGTCACCGGGGTCAGCGTCTACAACCAGGAGACGCACGACTTCGAGTTCCGCCCCGGTGCCGTGTTCGCCAACCTGGTGGTCGGCGACGAGATCAACCGGGCCTCGCCGAAGACCCAGTCGGCGTTGCTGGAGTGCATGGAGGAGCGGCAGGTCACCGTCGACGGGGTGACGTACCAGCTTCAGACCCCGTTCATGGTGATCGCCACTCAGAACCCGATCGAGATGGAGGGGACCTATCCGCTGCCGGAGGCGCAGCGCGACCGGTTCACCGCCCGCATCGCGATGGGTTACCCGGACTCCAACGCCGAGCTGGCCATGCTCGACGGGCACGGCGGCACCGACCCGCTGCACGAGCTGCGCGCGGTCTCCGACGCGGCCATCGTCCGACAGCTGATCGCCACCGTCCGGCAGGTGCACGTGGCGGACGCGGTCAAGCAGTACGCGATCGACCTGGTCACCGCCACCCGCGAGGCCCCCGACCTCCGGCTCGGCGCGTCCCCCCGGGCGACCCTGCAACTGTTGCGCACCGCCCGGGCGGTCGCCGCCCTGGAGGGCCGCGACTACGTTCTCCCCGACGATCTGCAGGCCCTGGCGGTGCCGGTGCTGGCCCACCGGATCATCCCGACCGCCGACGCGCAGCTCGCCCGGCGCACCACCGACGCGATCGTCTCCGAGCTGGTGCACCGCCTGCCGCTACCACACGACAGGCAGCGCAATCCGTACGACACCCGGCCCCCCGCCACCGGCAACGGTCGCGCACCCTACGAGCCGCGGAGGCCATGACGTGCGTGCCGGGCTACGCGGGCTGACCACCCGCGGGCGGTCCTTCCTTGCCGCTGCGGTCGCGGCGGCGATCTCAGCCGGCATCCTCGGCGAGAAGGACCTGCTCCGGGTGGCTGTGCTGTTGGCCATCCTGCCGTTGCTGGCCGCCGCCTACGTCGGGCGGAGCCGCTACAAGCTGGCCTGCAACCGTTCGCTGGACCCGCACCGGGTTCCGGTCGGCGCCAACTCCCGGGTGGTGCTGCGCCTACAGAACCTCTCCCGGCTGCCGACCGGCACCCTGCTCCTGGAGGACCGGCTGCCCTACGCACTGGGCAGCCGGCCCCGGGTGGTGTTGGAGCGGCTCGGCGCACACCAGGCCAGCTCGGTGGCGTACACGGTGCGGGCCGACGTGCGGGGCCGCTACGACGTGGGCCCGCTGGTCGTCCGGATGACCGACCCGTTCGGCCTCTGTGAACTCACCCGCTCCTTTCCCAGCACCGACCACCTGACGGTCATCCCGCAGGTCACCCCGCTGCCGTCGGTCCGGCTCCCCGGGGAGTACGCGGGCAGCGGCGACAGCCGGGCCCGCTCGGTGGCGGTGCACGGCGAGGACGACGCGGCGACCCGGGAGTACCGGCGCGGCGACGACCTGCGCCGGGTGCACTGGAAGTCCACCGCCCGCACCGGTGAGCTCATGGTGCGCCGCGAGGAGCAACCGTGGGAGAGCCGGGCCACCGTCGTCCTGGACACCCGGGCGTACGGCCACCGGGGCGAGGGGCCGACCGCCAGTTTCGAGTGGTCGGTCTCGGCCGCCGCGAGCATCGCCGTCCACCTGCGGCAGGCCGGTTACAAGTTGCGCCTGGTCACCGGCTCGGGGGCAGATGTGGACGCCTCGGAGGCCGGCGGGGACGGCACGCTGCTCGATCACCTCGCGGAGGTCCGACTGGACCAGCGTGCCGAGGTCACCGGCCTCGTGCAGCGGGTCCGCCAACGCGCCGACGGCGGTCTGATCATCGGCCTGTTCGGCACGGTGAGCGTCGCCGAGGCGGAGGTGCTGGCCGGGCTGCGGGGCAACGGCGCCACCTGTGTCGGCTTCCTCCTGAACAGCTCCACCTGGCTCAGCCTGCCGGAGAAGGCGCGGAACGAGGCGGAGCACGCCCACGCCGCCGCCGTCCTCGCCATGTTGCAGAGTGGCTGGCGGGTGGTCGGCGTCGACCACGGCGGCCGGCTGCCGGCGCTGTGGCCGCAGGTCGGTCGGGGCGCCCAGGGGTTCGCCCTGCGGGCCGCGCTGGCCGAGACGGTCGCCGGCGGTGTGCGATGAACGGAAGGCTCCCCTCATGATCAGCAGTCGGAACATCGGCCTGGTGGCGGCCGCTGCCACGCTGCTGGCCGCCGCGCCGCTGTCGGCCATCTTTCAGGGCTGGACGTGGTTGATCGAGTCCATCATCGCGGTCGCCGTGGTGGCCGGGGTGGCCGCGCTGACCCGCCTCGCCCGGGCACCGCTGTGGGCTCAGGTGCTGGGCATGCTGGCCGGGCTGATGCTCGCCCTGACCTGGTTGTTCCCCAGCGGCCAGGAGCTGTTCGCGATCCTGCCCACGCCGGGCACGTTGGGCTACTTCGGCGACCTGCTCGCCGGCTCCATGCAGGACATGCGCTCGTACGGGGTCGAGGTCCCGGACACCGACCCGTTGCTGTTCATCGCCGTGCTCGGCGTCGGCGGGGTCGCCGTGCTGGTGGACGTGCTGGCCGTAGGGCTGCGCCGGCCCGCGCTGGCGGGGCTGCCGATGCTCGCCATCTACTCGGTGCCGGTCGCCGTCTACGTGGACAGCGTCCCCGCCGTGCCGTTCGTGGTGGGCGCCGCTGGCTACCTCTGGCTGCTGGTCACCGACAACGTCGACCGGGTGCGCCGCTTCGGGCGGCGGTTCACCGGTGACGGGCGCGACGTCGACGTGTGGGAGGCCTCTCCGCTGGCATCCGCCGGCCGCCGGCTCGCGGCGGTCGGGGTGGCCCTGGCGGTGGTGCTGCCGCTGGCGGTGCCCGGCATGACCGGCGGGCTGCTCGACTCGCTCAGCCGAGGGCCGGGCAACGGCAACGGCAACGGGTCCGGCTCGGGCGGGACGTCGGGTCGGATCGACCTGTTCGCCTCGCTAGCCGGGCAGCTCAACCAGTCCCAGGTAGCCGACCTGGTGAAGGTCAAGACGTCCGAGCAGAACCCGTTCTACCTGCGCTACGCGGTCGCCGACGAGCTACGACCCGCTGGTTTCCAGGCGCGCAACCCCAGCGGCCGGTCGGTCAACCGGGATCTGCCGAACCCGGCCGACCGGGCCGGTCCCGGCGTGAAGCAGACCACCTACCAGGCGACCGTCGAGGTCACCAAGAGTCTGAGCATGGCGCTGATGCCCGTGTACGCCGAACCGACCCGCGCCGACGACCTCAGCGACAACTGGCTCTACGACGCCAACCAGCAGGTCGTCTTCTCCAACCGGGAGAACTCCCGCGGTCGGAAGTACTCCTTCGACTACGTTCGCTCGACCTTCACGCCCGAGGCGTTGCGGGCCGCGCGATCACTGCCGACCGAGCACCCCGTACGCCGACAGATGACCGCCACCCCCGGGCCGGTGCCCGAGGTGGAGGAGCTGGTCAAGGGGCTGATCCAGGGCAAGCGCACGGACTACGACCGGGTGCTGGCGATCTACCAGCACTTCTCGGCGGACAACGGTTTCAGCTACCGGTTGAGCACCGAGAGCGGCAGCAGCGGTCAGGACATCGTCAACTTCCTGACCAACAAGGTGGGCTACTGCCAGCAGTACGCCGCCGCGATGGCCTGGCTGGTCCGCTCGGCCGGCATTCCTGCCCGGGTGGCGTTCGGGTTCACCAACGGCAGCAAGCGCGACGGTGACACCTTCACGCTGACGAACCTCAACCTGCACGCCTGGACCGAGGTCTACTTCGACGGGGCTGGTTGGGTGCCGTTCGACGCCACCCCGGCGTACGGGGTGCCCGGCTCCACCCGTTCGGCCTGGGCACCGGACACTGACGCGCCGGAGGCGACCAGCCCTAGCTCCGGCGCCACGAGCGCCCCGACGGACCCGGGCACCTCGACGGAGCCGACCGGCCCGGACAACTCCGACCGGGACACCGACGACGGGCTCTCTCTCGGCGGGACGACGCCGAACGAGCAGCCACCGGTCTGGCCCTGGTGGGCAGCGGGGCTGGTGGCCCTGCTGGTGCTGCTCGCGGTGCCCGCGCTGCGCCGGATGGCCCTGCGCCGCCGACGCAGTGGCCGCGCGGCGAGCGGGGCGATGGCCTCCGCCAGGGTCGACGGCGACAGCGAGCCGGGGGCACGTCCGGTGGTGGTCAGCGCGGACGCCAACCGGGCCCGCGCGGACGCGCACGCCGCCTGGGCGGAGCTGCTCGACACGCTTGTGGACTTCCGGGTCCCGGTCGATCCGACCGAGACGCCCAGGGCGACCGCGGACCGGCTGGTCCGGGACTCCCTCGACGATGACGACGCGATCGGGTCGGCGCGGCTGCTCGGCCGGGCAGAGGAGCGGGCCCGCTACGCGCGGGATCCGCTGACCGGTGAGCCGTTGCTGCCGGCGCTGCGCGCGGTCCGTGCGGCGCTCGCGACACGGGCGGACCGACGGACCCGCCTGCGCGCCGCCGTGCTGCCGCCCTCGGTGCTGCTGCGCTGGCGCACCACGATGGCCGACAGTTCCAGCCGGATGGTGGCGCTGACCGGGCAGGCCCGGTACCGACTGCTGCGGTGGAACCCTCGACGGCTGCTGGCCGGCCGGGCAGCTCGCTGACCGACCGGTTCCCTGGCAGGGGACGGCGGCACACCCGCCGCCGTCCCAGCCCGGCCCGGCATCCCTGCGCCCGGCTCAGCGTCTCCAAGATCAGGTGATGAGAAGCAAGATCAGGTGATGAGAAGTAGGCACGGAACGTCCCAGAGAGCTACTTTTCATCACCTGATCATGCGAGGGCTGCCGGCGTGCGGCGCGCCCAGCGCGGCGGCACGCCCAGCGCGGCGGCACGCCCAGCGCGGCGGCACGCCCAGCGCGGCGGCACGGCGCGAGCCGGGAGCCGGCGGCACGGCGCGAGCCGGGAGCCGGCGGGGCGGGCAGCGGTAGAGGGCGTGCGGATACGACGGAGGTCGCCGGGGGCTGTGCCCGGCGACCGCTCGTCGCGGCGTACGGTCCGCCTCAGCGGCGGGACCGGCTCAGCGGTGCCCCTCCGGGCGCTGCCGCCACCTGTCCTCCATGCGGTCCAGGATTGACGACCGGCGACCGGATCGGCCACCGCGGGGACGACGACGACTCGTCGTGCCGCCCACCACGTGCAGGTCGGGTGACTGCGCCCGCCGGTGCGACTGCACCGCGAACGCGGCCGACGCCAGCATGACGACGAAGCCCGCCACCGCCAGTGGTGGAGTCTTGATCACCGCGCCATAGACCAGTAGAGCCAAGCCAGCGATGATGACGCCGGCGGCGACGAGCAGGCGACGCCGCGCATGGAAGCGCGGATCGCTGGCGCGCACGGCCGAGGCGAATTTGGGGTCCTCGGCAAGCGACCGCTCGATCTGCTCGAACAGCCGCTGCTCGTGCTCCGAGAGCGGCACGGCACTCCTCCCCGGTCACGTTGGTCGGGCCCATTCGGGCCGTCAGACCGTGGCAGCCAACCGGCTGCTTACCCGCAAGTCTACGAGGGGGGTCGCGCGTCGGAAAGCGGGACGACCTATGGGCGGGGTGGATTTTCGTTTCGACGGGGATCACGGTCGCCCATCAGACTGGCCGGACCTATGACGGACCGCCCGAAACGGGCAGCGGCGGCGTCCGCGGCAGCTTCCGCTTCGCGCCAGCCGCGCTCGGGCGCGCCGAGGGTGAGTTGCCGGGGGGCACCCTGCGCCGGGGCGAGCCCTTCCACCCGGACACCGACGAGTCGGATCCGCTCGCCCGGGTCCAATGCGGTGTAGAGCGCCCAGACCGTGTCGAACATCTCGCGGGCGGTGTCGGTGGGGACGTCGAGGGTGCGAGACCGGCTGACCGTGCGGAAGTCGGCCAGCCGGACCTTGAGTGAGACGGTGCGCCCGACCTGCCCGGAGCCGCGCAAACGGACACCGACCTTCGCGCTGAGCGCGAGCAACGCGCGGCGGATCTCCAACGGGTCGGCCACGTCGACGTCGAAGGTCACCTCGGCGCCGATCGACTTGTCGACGTGCTCGGGGCTGACCCCGCGCGGGTCGCGCCCCCAGGCCAACTCGTGCAGGTGCGACGCCGAAGCGGCACCGACGGCTCGGCGGAGCATGCCCACCGGCGCCTCGGCGAGGTCGCCGACTGTGGTCAGGCCGAGCCGGCGGAGCGCCTCGGCGGCGCGCTCCCCCACCCCCCACAGGGCGTCCACCGGCAGCGGGTGCAGAAAATCGAGCACCTGCCCCGGGGGCACGACCAGCATGCCGTCCGGCTTGGCCCGGGTAGAGCCCAGTTTGGCCACGAACTTGGTCGGCGCCACCCCGACCGAGCAGGTCAGCGCCTGCTCGTCGGCGACCCGGCGGCGGATCAGCCGAGCGATGGTGGCCGGGGAGCCGAAGAGCCGACGGGCACCTGTCACGTCGAGGAACGCCTCGTCGAGGGAGAGCGGCTCGACCAGGGGCGTGACGTCCCGGAAGATCTGCATGACGGCCCGGGAGGCGGCCGTGTAGGCGGAAAAATCCGGTGGCAGGTAGACCGCGTGGGGGCAGCGGGCCCGGGCCTGACTGGTCGGCATCGCGCTGCGGACGCCGTACCGGCGGGCCTCGTAGCTGGCCGAGCTGACCACCCCGCGCGGGCCGACACCGCCGACGACCACCGGCCTGCCGCGCAGCTCCGGGCGACGGCGCACCTCGACGGCGGCGAAGAAGGCGTCCATGTCGACGTGCAGGATCGGGCTGGCGGAGTCGTCGGCGTCCGGCCCGAAGCGCGGATCGTCGCCCCGGGGCAACGACTGGCTGCGGCCCATCCCGGCAGGTTAACCCGGAGGTACGACACCACCATCGGCCAGCGGGCCGAACCGCCCCCGGGATCAGCCCCGGACGACCAGCAGCGGCACTGTCAGCTCCGCGGCGGTGTCCGACCCGTGGTAGGCCACCAACTTCGACGCCATCGGCCGCTCGGTGCGACTGGCCATGACCGCGTACGTGTCGTTGCAGATCACCACCACGTCGCCGATCCGGCCCAGGTGCTCCTCGGCCACCGGCCCGAACCAGCCGGTGGCCACCATCTCGTCGCGGGTGCGTACCCGGGCCGTGGCGCCCAGCACCTCCGACCAGGCGGCCCGCACGTCGTCCACCGCGCCCGGCTCGACGTGCAGGTAGCGGACCCGGGCCTCGCCGGCCACCAGCCGCACGCCAGCGCGCAGTCGCGGATCGGTGTCCAGGTCGAAGCGGTGCGCGGCAGGGATGTCGAGCTGCCCGTGGTCGGCGGTCACCAGCAGCGCCGCGTCCGGCGGCAGCCCGTCGACCAGTCGGGCGACCAGGGCGTCCACCTCGGTCGCGGCGACCCGCCAGGGTGCCGAGTCGACGCCGCTGACGTGGCCGTGCCGGTCCAGGTCGGCGTGGTAGCCGGAGACCAGTGTGGGCCCGGCCCCGGCGGCCAGCGCGGCCAGCATGGCGGTGGCCACCGCCTCCGCGCCGGCGGCGCCCCGGAAGTCGCCACCCCGGTTGGCTGCCACTGTCAACCCGCTGCCGCCGAACTCCGGCCGGCTCACCACGCTCGTCGTGACCCCGGCAGCGCGGGCCCGCTCCAACTGGGTGGGCACCGGCTGCCAGCGCAGCGGCGACGGATCGGCGGCCCAGTCGGTGTGGGTGAGCACCCGATCGGTGCCGGGCACCCGCACAGTGAAGCCGAGCACGCCGTGCGCGCCCGGCGCGACACCGGTGCCCAGCGACACCAGGCTGGTCGGGGTGGTGGACGGGAAACCGGCGATGAGCGGCCGGGCCACCGTCGCGGCGAGCCCGGCGACAGTCGGCGCGTACGGCGCCGCGGTCGGCAGCTGGTACCAGCCGAGCCCGTCGACGAGCAGCACCGCGATCCGGCGTACCCCGGCCAGCGCGGGTCGGAGCCCGAGCGGGTCGGTCGAGCCGGGCACCCCGAGCACGGCCAGCGCGCTGGGCAGCACGTCGGTGAGGCGGCCGCCGCCGTGGCCCGGCCCGAGGATCTCCAGCGGTGCCGGCTGGCCACCGGCCTCGGCGATCATGCCGGCCGGCGGGCGAACAGGTGCAGTTGGGCGGCCAGGTCCCGGTACGGCGGTTGGGCGGCCAGCGCACGCTCCAGCTCGACCACGGCCGCGGACTGCCCGTCGGCGACAGCGGCCGGCAGCAGGTCGGCCAGCACGCGTACCCCGTGGATCTCCTCGACCACCAGCCCGGCGGCGCCGAGCAGCGCGGCGGCGCCGGCGGCGTCGTAGCGTCGGCGCAACGTGTCGCGCGGGCCCGCGGTGCCGGCCGGATCGGCGGCCACTGTGGTCGCGACGTCCAGGTGCCCGTTCATCGCGCGGCCCAGCACGGCGGCGGCCCGGCCGGCCACCAGCACACTGGCCGCGCCACCCGGGCGCAGCGCGGTGGCCAGCGCGGTCACCACCGGCGTCGGGTCGTCGACAACCTCCAGGACGGCGTGGCAGAGCACCAGGTCGACGCCGGCCGGCTCGACCAGCCCGGCGAGGGCGTCACCGTCGCCCTGCACGGCGGCGATCCGGTCGGCCACCCCGGCCTCGGCGGCGCGGCGGGTGAGCGCGGCAAGCGCGTCGGGGCTGGCGTCGACGACGGTGACCCGGTGCCCGGCGCGGGCCAGCGGAACGGCGAAACCACCGGTGCCGCCGCCCACGTCCAGCACTGTGAGCTCGGCGTCGCCGCGCCGGTCCAGCTCGGCACGGAGCACCGACCAGATCACGGCGGTGCGGGGTGTCAGCGGCGGCTCGGCGAACCGGCCTCGGGTCTGCTCCACCCGGCCGAGCCTAGTCACTCGGCCCGGTGGTGGTGTGGGCGTGTGGCGGGGGCGCCCACCACACGCCCGATCGGTGCGTGGCGCGGCGGCCGGTCAGGCCTCGGTGCCCTCGGCCTCGTCCTCCGCCCGGGACCGGCGCTCGTTGGCCACCGGACCGTTCGTCACCTCGTACTCGCGGGGGTCGGCGAGGTGCGACGGCACCCAGCCGGTGCCCAGTCGGGTCCGCCGGGCGTTGGCGATTCCACCGGTGTACGCGTGATTTCCCGTCACTGTCGTTCCCCCTCACGAATCACGGGCCGCTCTGCCCGCTCGGGACGAGTCTCCCGCTCGACGGCTCGGGAAACCGTAATGTGGATCACTGAATCAGCGGAAGTCACGGGAGGCCGGACGCACCGGTGGCTCGATGGCGTCCAGTCGGTCGGCGACCAGGTTGGTCACCCCCTCGTGCCGCTGCAACCGCCCCCGGACCACCAGCGCGGCACTGGTCCGCGCCACCCGCCGGTAGCGCTGCCACAGCCCCGGCGAACAGGTGACGTTGAGCATCCCCGTCTCGTCCTCCAGGTTGAGGAAGGTGACCCCGCCCGCTGTCGCCGGACGTTGCCGGTGGGTGACGATGCCGCCGACCCGGATCCGTTGCCCCGGCTCCACCCGGCCGAGCCGGGCGATCGGCACCGCGCCGAGCACGTCGAGCTGACCCCTGATGAAACGGGCGGGGTGGCTCTCCGGCGACAACCCGGTGGCCCACACGTCGGCGACCAGCCGGTCCACCGCCTCCATCCCGGGCAGCGTGGGCGCCGCCGCGCCGGTCACCGTGCCGGGCAACCGGCCCGGTCGGTCCTGGGCCGCCGCACCGGCGGCCCACAGCGCCTGCCGCCGGGTCAGCCCGAAACAGGCGAAGGCGTCCGCGGTGGCCAACGCCTCCAACTGCGCGGCGGTGAGACCGAGCCGCCGGGCCACATCCGGCATGTCCCGGTACGGCCCGGCGGCGACCCGTTCGGCCTCGATTCGCTCGGCCACGTCGGCACCGAGCGTGCGCACACTGGACAGGCCGAGCCGGACGGCGGGGCCGCCCAGCCCCCAGGCGTGCGGCGGCTCCCCCGGCCCGCTGCCCCACCGGGTCTCCGGGGTGGACTCCAGCACCGCCAGCGCCCCGCTGGCGTTGATGTCCGGACGACGGACCTCCACCCCGTGCCGGCGGGCGTCGTCGACCAGGGTCTGCGGCGAGTAGAAACCCATCGGCTGAGCGTTGAGCAGCGCGGCCAGGAACGGCGCGGGGTGGTAACGCTTGAGCCAGGAGCTGGCGTAGACCAGGTAGGCGAAGCTCATCGCGTGGCTCTCCGGGAAGCCGTAGCTGGCGAACGCGGTGAGTTTGCGGTAGACGTCGTCAGCAAGCTCACCGGTGATGCCCCGCTCAGCCATCCCGGCGTAGAGCCGGTCGGCGATCCGGGTCATCCGCTCGACCGACCGTTTGGCGCCCATCGCCCGGCGCAACTGGTCGGCCTCGGCCGCGTCGAAGCCGGCCAGGTCGATGGCGAGCTGCATCAGCTGCTCCTGGAACAACGGCACACCCAGGGTCTTCTCCAGGGCGTTGCGCATCAGCGGGTGCGCGAAGGTCACCGGCTCCTGGCCGTTCTTGCGGCGGATGAACGGGTGCACCGAACCGCCCTGGATCGGACCGGGACGGATCAGCGCCACCTCGACCACCAGGTCGTAGAACTCGCGGGGCTTGAGTCGGGGCAGGGTGGCCATCTGGGCCCGGCTCTCCACCTGGAACACCCCGACCGAGTCGGCCCGGCAGAGCATGTCGTAGACCTCCGGGTCGTCCAGGGTCATGTCGCCCAGGTCGAGCCGGGACCCGATCATGTCGTAGCCGTAGTGCAGGGCGGAGAGCATGCCCAGGCCGAGCAGGTCGAACTTGACCAGGCCCACCGCGGCGCAGTCGTCCTTGTCCCATTGCAGGACGCTGCGCCCGGGCATCCGCCCCCACTCCACCGGGCAGACCTCGATCACCGGCCGGTCGCAGATCACCATGCCGCCGGAGTGGATGCCCAGGTGCCGCGGGAACGTCTGCAACTCGTTGGCGTACTCCACCACCTGCTCGGGGATGTTCTCGACATCGACAGTGGCGACCGAACCCCACCTGTCGATCTGCTTGCTCCAGGCGTCCTGCTGCCCCGGGGAGTAGCCGAACGCCTTGGCCACGTCCCGCACGGCCGACCGGGGCCGGTAGGAGATGACGTTGGCGACCTGGGCGGCGTGCTCCCGGCCGTAACGGGTGTAGACGTGCTGGATCACCTCCTCCCGGCGGTCGGACTCGATGTCCACGTCGATGTCGGGTGGGCCGTCCCGTTCCGGGGCGAGGAACCGCTCGAAGAGCAGTTGGTGCCGGACCGCGTCCACATTGGTGATCCGCAACGCGTAGCAGACCGCCGAGTTGGCCGCCGAACCCCGACCCTGGCAGTAGATGTCCTGGTCACGGCAGAACGTGACGATGTCGTAGACCACCAGGAAATAGCCGGGGAAACCCAGCTCCTCGATCATGTTCAGTTCGTGCTCGAGTTGCGCGTACGCCGTCGGGTGCGCCTGCGGCGGCCCGTAGCGCTCGTGTGCCCCGTCAGCTGTCAGCTTCCGCAGCCAACTCATCTCGGTGTGCCCCGGCGGCACCGGGTACGCCGGTAGCTGCGGCGCGACGAGCTGAAGGTCGAAGGCCAACTCGGCGCCGAACTCGGCGGCCCGCGCCACCGCACCCGGGTACGCGGCGAACCGGGCCGCCATCTCCGCGCCGCTGCGCAGGTGGGCGGTGGCCGCCGCGGGCAACCAGCCGTCGATCTCGTCCAGGCTGCGTCGGGCCCGGACCGCGGCGACGGTGGTGGCCAGCCGACGCCGGCCGGGGCTGGCGTAGTGCACGTTGTTGCTGGCCACCGTCGGCAACCCGGCCGCGGCGGCCAGCTCGGCGAGCGCGTCGTTACAGTCGGCGTCGACGGGATGACCGTGGTCGGTCAGCTCCACGGCCACCGTCTCCGCGCCGAAGAGCGCGGTCAGCCGGTCCAACTCGCGGGCCGCCGCGTCCACCCCCTCGGTGAGCAGCGCCCCCGGCACGTGCCCCTTGCGGCAGCCGGTCAGCACCAGCACATGGTCACGCAGCTCGGCGGCGACCTCCTCCAGGTCCCCGTAATCCGGGCGGCCCTTCTCCCCGCCGCGCAGCTGGGCGCGGGCGATGGTGGTGGCCAGCCGGGCGTACCCCTCGTGGCCGTGCGCGAGCACCAGCAGGTGCGCGCCGTGCGGGTCGGGCTCGCCGTTCTGCGGGCCGGGCAGGCCGAGAGACAGCTCCGCGCCGAAGATGGTCGGCAGGCCCAGCGTACGAGCCGCCTCGGCGAAGCGGACCACCCCGTAGAAGCCGTCGTGGTCGGTGACGGCGAGCGCGGTGAGCCCCAGCCGGGCCGCCTCCTCCGCCAGCTCCTCCGGGTGGCTGGCGCCGTCGAGGAAGCTGAAGTTGGTGTGCGCGTGCAGCTCCGCGTAGGGCACCACGCCGTCGGGGCGGGTCAGCTCCGGTGGCTGGTACTGCTCGCGGCGGCGGCTCCAGGCCGGGGAGTCGCCGCCATCGGCGTCCACGGCGAGCGGGTCCACCACGTGCAGGTGCCGCTCGCCCCGGCTCCCCCGCTTGCCGCCGGGCCGCCCGGAGAGCACCCGCTCCAGCTCCGACCAGGGCATCTTCGGGTTGTGGAAGCTCATCCGGCCGCTCCGGCCGCGTTGCTCGGCCCGGTACTGCTCGGCCCGGTACTGCTCGGCCCGGTACTGCTCGGCCGAGGGATGCTGGGCGACCGGGTCGACGACGAACACGACGGCGGTCGCCCCGACGGCGGCGAGAGGTGCGATGAGCGTGATGACTCACAGGCATCTTGATGTCTGTGAGTCATCACGCTCATCAGGACATCTGCTCCCCGGCCAGCACGGAGCCAGCCGACGCCGGGCAGGGATCGACCTGACTTAGTCATAGATCGCCTCCACCAACCACTGCCCGGCCTCGACGGCCAGCAGCAGGGCAGCACCGTCGGCCAGGCTGACCTGGAACCGGGCCCGGCGGCGGGCCTCGGCCGGCGCCCACCACCGCTCGTCCACCGGCCACGGGCCGGCCCAACCCACGATCTCCGCCGGCTGGCCGGTGCCGACCACCAGTCGGGCGGGCGCGGCGCTCACCGCCAACCGCGCGCTGATCACCACCGGCTCGCCAGCGGCGTCGTGCACGGTCGCGGCGAGCGGACTGGGCAGCACCACGGCGGGCGCGGGCGGCGGCAGCCGGCCCGGCCACGGCGGAGCTTCGGGCCGGGCCGGGACGCGTTCGTCGCCCCACGGCACCAGTCGCACCTGGTCGGCCGGCGCGCGCCCACCACCGAGCACCGCGGTGACCACCGCCTCCGGGCCGAGGATGCCCTGCACCCGACTCAACGCCCGGTGCGCGCGTTCCCGCTCCTCGCCGGTCTCCCCCCAGAGGCCGGCCTGCAGACCGGCCTGGGCGATCACCCCGTCCGGGATCAGTCGCAGCCGGATGATGCCGGCCGTCGGCCGGGCCGGTCGGGCACCGGCCCGGCCGTTGCTGCCGGAGAGCCACCCGTCGAGCTGCCAACGCACCCGGTCGGCGATGGCCGCGGCGGTGAGCAGACCATCGTGCCGCCACACCCGGTGCAGCTCCTGCCCGTGCTCAGTGACCGCCTCGATGCCGAGCCGGGTGCAGGCCAGGCCGTGTCCGGCCAGCCGTTCGTGCAGTTGCTCGGCCAGCGCCCGGGCCACGAACGCCGCCGCGTCGACCCGGTCGATCGGGTCGTCGTGCACCGCGGTCACCGTCAGGTCGGCCGGCGGCTGCCGGACGGCGAGTGGGCGGTGGTCCCGCCCGGCGGCCAGCCGGTGAGCCAGCGCACCGTCGAACCCGAACCGGGCCAGCACGTCGCCGGCCGGCAGGGCGGCGAAGTCACCGAGCGTGCGTACTCCCAGCCGGCGCAGCAGGTCGGCGAGCGCCGACCGCCCGAGCGCCTCGACCGGCAACCCGGCCAGGAACTCCGGTGTCCCACCCGGTGCCACCACCCGGCCGGCGCGAGCGGCCAACCCGGCCGCGAACACCCCGTCGGCGATGCCGACCTGGCTCTCCACCAGGCACGACTGCGCCACATGCTCGATGATCCGCTCAGCGGCCGCCTCCTCGCCGCCGAGGTAACGGCCCGGCCCCCGGGCGACCACCGCGCAGGCGCCCGGACGGACCACCTCGACGCCGGCGACCAACTCCTCCACTGCGGCGACCACCGGTTCGAACGCCCGGGCGTCCCGGCCGGGGTCGTACTCCACGACGGTGAGCTGCGGACAGCGCCCCTGTGCCTCCCGCTTGCGCAGCCCTCTACGCACCCCTTCGGCACGGGCCCGCTCGGAGCAGGCGACCACCCGGTTGGCGTGCAGCACGGCGACCGGGCCGGTCGCCGGCACCCCGTCGACGATCTCGGCGGCGAGCACCGGCCAGTCCGGGCACCACAGCAGCAGCGTGCGTGCCGGCGCGCCGGTCACCCCTGACCGACCAGCGCGAGTGGCGCGGCCGATCGGCCCACGGGCGACGGCAGCGTACGAGGGATCACCCGGGTCAACTCGTCACCCGGGAGCCAGACCTTGATCTCCTTGGGCCGGGCAGCCGCCCCGCGCCCGCGCGCCGAGACGGTGATCTCCCGGCGGCGCAACCGCCCCCGGCCCAGCCCGAGACCCTCCCAGACTCCCCGGACCACCTGCAGCGTCACGTCCGCGCCGTCCCACCGGCCGTACGGGACGAGCACGCTGCCGCGCTGCCGGGCCCGGGCGGCCAACCGGGTGGCGACCGAGGCGGAGACCGAGGCCGGCACGGTGGTGACCACGACGTCCACCCCGTCGATCAGCGCGGCGACCACGGTGGCCCACTCGGGGCCGGGATTCGGCACCAGGGCCAGCCGGTCCAGGGCGATGCCCAGCTCAGCCGCCGCGCCCGCGCCGAACGTCGGCACCCCGACCACGGCGCACCACGAGCCGGCCCGGGACGCCTCGGCGAGCAGGGCCAGCATCAGCGAGGTGCCACCGCTGCGGCGGGGCTGGCCGGCGGCGACCGCGATGGTGCTGCCCCGGCGCAGGCCCCGGTTGGGCAGCAGACCGGTCAGCTCGGGCACCACCGGCAGCACCCGGTGGCCACCGACCGGGTCGGGCGCGCTCGCCGGGCGCACCAGATCGGCCAGCGCGGCGGAACCAGCCACCATGCGGCCCGCCATTGGACCAACTCCCCCGTCGTTGCTGTGGATCAGATCAGGACCGGCACGCCGTGCCACCGGCCGCCCGGCTCCCCTCGCGGGGCGGCCGGTGGCACGGCGGGATCAGGCGGCGAGGCCGTCCAGGGCCGGTTGGTGGGCCACGCCGAGCGCGGTTTCCACCACCGTGACGAACTGTTCGGCAGCGCGGAGCAGATCGTCGGCTTCCCGGGCGCTGACCACCCGGGGGATGCCGGCCTCGGCGGCGGCGCGCTTGCTGGCCCCCGCGGCGAAGAACCGGGACCACTCGTCGAGCTCCGGAGCGACGGCGCAGAGGAGGACCCAGACACTGGTGATCCGGTTGCGTCGACTCGGCGCGGGGCGGGCCCGGGCGGCGAGCAGAGCTGCCGCCGCGCGCAGGGCGGCCAGGTGGGCAGCCGCGTAGCGCAGACCGTCAGGTCGGGTCTGGCCGGCCTCGACCAGCCCACGGCGGGCCAACGTGAGGAGTTGGGCGGGGGTGCGGTGCGGCAGCACGTGCGCCGGCACCGTCGGTGCCTGAGCCGGGTTGGTCGGCATGGGTGTCTCTCCTCCACGTGGCCGAGACGTCACTGCGGCGGCTGATGCCACCGACGAGACGCCGAGGTCGGGGTGGTGCGGAGGAAGACGCACCGGGTGTGGCCGGCCGGGTGTGGATGCTTCCCCACACCACACCCGGCCGGCGGACCGGCGGGTGCGTCGCCCGCCGCCCGGGGGTCGTGGGCGGCGAGCGACGCTCCTGCCTAATGGGGACCAGGCTCGCGACTGCCCGGAAACCCAGGTGCGGCCCGCGGAGCCGCACCGCCCGGAGGTGGCGCCGCGAAACGCCGCGCTCCGGCTGGTTGGAACGGGCGTTCGAGGCAATCGAACACTCGTTCTAACTGCTGCTGACAGTACACCTCCCCTCCGACGAAAATGCAACGTGTGACGCGCCGAGCGTGCCGGCCGACTGAACCGGCCACCAACGGACCGGGAAGAATGGCGGGATGCAGCCACACCCGAACGTACGGGCGGTGCAGGACGCGCTCACCGCCGCCGGCACCCTCGACGGCGCCGGTGAGCCCAGCGTGGTCCGTCTGCTGCCCGACGCGGTGCACACCGCCGCGGCGGCCGCCGAGGCGCTCGACGTCGAGGTCGGCCAGATCGCCAACTCACTGATCTTCGACGCGGACGACACGCCGTTGCTCGTCCTCACCTCCGGCGCACACCGGGTCGACACCGCCGGCCTGGCGGCATCGATCGGCGTCACCCGACTGCGTCGGGCCACCCCGGAGTTCGTCCGGGCCCACACCGGGCAGCCGATCGGCGGGGTCGCCCCACTCGGGCACCCGCACCCGCTGCGCACTCTGGTGGACACGGCGCTGGCGGCGTACCCGGAGATCTGGGCCGCGGGTGGCGTACCCCAGGCGGTCTTCCCGACCACCTACCCCGAGCTGTTGCGGGTCACCGCCGGCACCCCCGCCGAGGTGGCGTGAGCGAGCGAACCAGCAGGCACAGCGGCGACGTCAGCGCGGCTCCGGAGCTGGTCACGCTGCACGTGTGGCGGACCTCCCCTGGCGCGCTGCCCCGGGCGCTGACCCGGATGGCGGTGGACCCCCGCCGGTTGCGGGCCCTCCCCGGCGTTCGTTTCGGCAAGCTGCTGGGCACCGGAACCGGCACCGACTTCGGGCCCCGGGACGCCGACCTGACCCGGTGGGCGGCGCTGACCGTCTGGGACTCCCCCGCCGCGGCGGCCGGCTTCGACGACTCTCCGGTCGGGCGGGCCTGGGCGCGCATCGCCCACGCCCAGGCACGAATCGACCTACGCCCGTTGACCAGCCGGGGCGAGTGGTCCGGCCAGCGGCCGTTCGGCGACCCGTCGGGCGGCCGGGTCACCGGCCCGGTGCTGGCACTGACCCGGGCCCGGCTGCGGGCCCGCCGGGCGGCCACCTTCTGGCGGGCGATCCCGCCGGTGGCCGCCGCTCTGCGCGACGCGCCCGGGCTGCTGGCCCGGTTCGGGGTCGGAGAGGCCCCGTTGGGTTGGCAGGGCACGGTGAGCGTGTGGCGCGACCCGACGGACCTGGTGGCGTTCGCGTACCGTCACCCGGAGCACCGGGCGGCGATCATGCGAACCCCCACCGCGGGCTGGTACGCCGAGGAACTGTTCGCCCGGTTCGAGGTGCGCGACGTGGTCGGCGACCGGTCGGTGCTCGGATGGGTCGTCGACGGCGGCCCGGAAACGGTGAAGGGTGGACGGGCATGAGGTTGGTGCGCTGGACGCCGGACGATCTCGTCCGGCGGCTGGACGACGTGGTGGCCGTCTACGGCGAGGCGATGGGATACCGCACCGACCTGCTGGAGGCCCGGCGCGGTTACATCGCCACCCACGTCCGCCGACCGGGTTTCCGGGCGGTCGCCAGCCTGACCAGTGAGGGTCACCTCGCCGGCTTCGGCTACGGCTACCTGGGCGCCTCCGGTCAGTGGTGGCACGACCAGGTGCACCGCGCGCTGAACGCCCCGACCCGCACGCGCTGGCTCACCCACTGCTTCGAGGTGGTCGAGCTGCACGTCCGGCCGCCGGCGCAGGGGCACGGCCTGGGCACCGGTCAGCTGCGCGCGCTGCTCGGCATGGCGGAGGGCGACACCGTGCTGCTGTCCACCCCGGAGGCCGACGAGCAGACCTCGCGGGCCTGGCGGTTGTACCGACGGTTCGGCTTCGTCGACGTGCTGCGCGACTTCCACTTCCCCGGCGACGAGCGACCGTTCGGCGTACTCGGTCGGGATCTGCCGCTCGAGCCACCGGCGTCATGACCCGGCGGATCTCCTGGACGCTGCTCGCCGTTCTGGTCCTCGCCCAGATCTGCTACCCGCTCACCACCGGCGCCACCCGGGCCGGGCTCACAGTGGCTACCGTCGTCCTCGGTTGGCTGCTCTCGGTCGGCCACGCGCTGCTCAGCCGGGGCCCACGGGTGGCGGCGGCGCTGGTCGCGGTGGCCACCGGCGGCGGGTTCACGATCGAGGCGATCGGGGTGGCCACCGGCGTGCCGTTCGGCAGCTACGACTACTCCGGAGAGCTGGGTCCCAAGCTGGCCGGCGTGCCGCTGATCATTCCGCTGGCCTGGACCTGGATGGCCTGGCCGGCCTGGCTGGCAGCGGTCCGACTGACCGGCGGCAGGACCGTGACTGCCGACGGCAGCGGGCCGACAGCCGACGGCAGCGGGCCGACGGTGGGTCGATGGGTGGGGCGGATCGCGCTGGCCACCGTGGGGCTGGCCGCCTGGGACCTCTTCCTCGACCCGCAGATGGTGGCCGAGGGCTACTGGGTCTGGCGCGACGCCACCCCGGCCCTGCCCGGCCTGGCCGGCATCCCGGTCAGCAACTACCTGGGCTGGCTGCTCTTCGCGGTGCTGATGATGAGCGCGCTGCGCCCGCTGGCCGGGCCGGCCGCCGAACACACCGATCGGCGGGACCACCCGATGCTCGCGCTCTACCTGTGGACGTACTTCTCCAGCATCCTGGCCCACGCCGTCTTCCTCGACCTGCCCGCCTCGGCGCTCTGGGGCGCGGCCGGCATGGCGGTGACCGCCGTACCCCTGGCGGTGACCCTCCTGCGTGCCCGCCGGGGCGGTGACCCCGGTCGGGAGGCCCACCAGCCACACCGCCCCGGCGTCGACGCGACCCGATGACCGTCCTGCTCGCCCTGCTCATCGCCGTCGCCGCGTTGACCGGGCACACCTGGCTCAACGCCACCCGGTGGCTGCGCCGACCCACCGACCGGCCCGACGACGTCGACGAGCCGGTCACCGTGCTGCTGCCGCTGCGCGACGAGGCCACCCGGGTCACGCCCTGCCTGCGTGCCCTGCTGGCCCAGCGCGGCGTACCCGGGCTGCGCGTCGTGGTCCTCGACGACGGGTCCACCGACGGCACCGCCGACGTGGTCCGCGCGGTGGTCGGCGACGACCCCCGGGTCACGCTGCTCACCGGGGTCGCCCCACCACCGGGCTGGCTGGGCAAGCCGCACGCCTGTTGGCAGTTGGCCACCCGGGCCGACCCGGACGCCACCGCGCTGGCCTTCGTCGACGCCGACGTGGTGCTCGCCCCGCACGCCGTGGCCGCTGCCGTCACCGAGTTGCGCGCCGCCCGGGCGACGCTGCTGTCGCCGTACCCCCGGATCGTGGTGGCGACGGCCGGCGACCGGTTGGTGCAGCCGCTGCTGCAGTGGCTCTGGCTGACCTTCCTGCCGCTACGCGCGATGGAGCGCTCGTCGCGGCCGTCGCTGGCCGCGGCGGGCGGGCAGTTCCTGGTGGTGGACCGGCGCGGCTACAACGCCGCCGGCGGGCACGCCGCGGTCGCCGACAAGATCCTGGAGGACGTCGAGCTGGCCCGGGCGGTCAAGCGGGCCGGTGGGCGGATCGCCCTGGCCGACGGCTCCCGGCTGGCCACCTGCCGGATGTACGACGACTGGCCGCAACTGCGCGACGGGTACTCGAAGTCGCTCTGGGCGTCGTTCGGGCACCCGGGCGCGGCGGCAGCCGTGGTGGCGGCGCTGCTGCTGCTCTACACCGCCCCACCACTGATCGCGTTGACGGGTGCGGCGGCCGGCGCACCGATGGTGGCCACCGTGGGTCTGGCCGCGTACGTGCTCGGGGTGGCCGGACGGGTGCTCACCGCCCGCGCGACAGGTGGCCGGTGGTGGCCCGACGCGCTCGCACACCCCGTGTCGGTCGTGGTCCTCGGTTGGCTGACCCTGCGGTCGTACCATCTGCGAAAGCGACGCCGCCTGACCTGGCGGGGCCGCCCGGTCAGCTAGGGAGGACGCGGCATGGCGCGGATCGTGGTCGTGGGCGCCGGGGTGGGTGGCCTCGCCACCGCCGCCCGGCTGGCCGCCACCGGGCACCAGGTGACGGTCTTCGAGCGGGCCGACACGGTCGGCGGCAAGCTCGGCCGCTACACGCACGACACCCCGGCCGGGTCGTTCCACTTCGACACCGGGCCGAGCCTGCTCACCCTGCCCGAGGTCTTCCACGACCTGTTCGAGGCGACCGGGGCGAAGCTCGACGAATACCTGGACCTGGTTCCGCTGGACACGATCGTCCGGCACGTCTTTCCCGATGGTGGCCCGACCCTGGACTCGTGCGCCGACCCGGAGGAGTTCACCGCCCGGATCGGGGCCGCGTTCGGTGACCGGGCGGCGGCCGACTGGCAGCGGCTGTGGCGCCGGGCTGCGCGGGTGTGGAACGCCTCCTCACGGGACATCCTGCGCCGTACCGTCGACTCTCCCCGCGACCTCGCGTCGCTGGCCTGGCGCGTCGGCGACCTGGCCGCCATCGCCCCGGGCCGCAGTCTGCGCGGCCTCGGCCGCCGGCACCTGTCCGATCCGCGGCTGCGGATGATGCTGGACCGGTACGCCACCTACACCGGCGCCGACCCACGTCGGGCACCGGCGGCGCTGGTCGCGGTCCCCTACGCCGAGCTGACCTTCGGCGGCTGGTACCTGCGCGGTGGTCTGGGCACGCTCGCCGACGCGCTGCTGACCCGCTGCCTGGACCTCGGCGTGGTCGTGCAGACCGACGCCACTGTCACCCGGATCGACGCCACCGGCGGCCGGGTGCACGGGGTACGCCTCGCCGGCGTCACCACCCCGGTACCCGCCGACGTGGTGGTGGCCAACGTGGACGCGCTCACCGTCTACCGTGACCTGCTGCCGCACCCGCGTCGGCTGGCCACGCTGACCGACCGCAGCCTCGCCGGCTTCGTGCTGCTGCTCGGCGTCTCCGGCAGCACCGGGCTGGCCCACCACAACGTCTTCTTCCCGGACGACTACGACGCCGAGTTCGACGCGGTCTTCGGTGACCCCGGGCGCGGTGTACGGGCCCGGCCGGCGGCCGACCCGGCGGTGTTCGTCACAGTCGCCGACGACCCGATGGTCCGCCCAGCCGGACACGAGGCGTGGTTCGTGCTGGTCAACGCCGCCCGACAGGGCACCGCGGCGGGCGCTGTCGACTGGCGACGCCCGGGGCTGGCCGACGCGTACGCCGACCGGATCCTGGACGTGCTGGCGCGGCGCGGCGTGGACGTGCGCGACCGGCTGCTGTTCCGCGAGATCCGCACCCCGGCCGACCTGGACGTGGCGACCGGCGCACCGGGTGGCTCGATCTACGGCACCGCCGGTGGGCTGCTGCGCCCGGCGAACCGGGGCCCGGTTGACGGACTGTGGCTGGTGGGCGGATCCACCCACCCGGGCGGTGGGTTGCCGATGGTGACCCTCTCCGCGCAGATCGTCGCCGACGAGATCGGCCCCGCCTGGTAGACCCGGCGTCGAGCCGGGCTGGCCCGGCCGCTCAGTCGGCGTCGAGCAGGGCGCGACGGATGCTGGAGAGCAGTTGCCCCAGGCCGAAACCGGCCAGCAGCACCCAGACCGCGGTCGCCATGGTGATGGTGCCAGCGGCCAGGTCCGGCTCGATCAGCCCGGCCAGCCCGGCGACCAGCAAGCCGGCCAGCGCCACCGAGACCCGGGTGGGGCGTTCGCCCACCGTCACCGCGCCGATCTCCCGCATGCCGGCGGCGACCGCCCGCGCCCGGACGTACTCGTGCAACCAGGACAGCGCGCCGCCCGCGACCACCAACCCACCTGGCGCGCCCACCAGCCAGAAGGCCAGCAACCACGCCACCTCACCGAGCCGGTCGGCGACCGAGTCGTAGACGTAGCCGAGCCGGGTGGTGCGGCCGGTGGCGACCGCCACCGCACCGTCCACGCTGTCCGCCACGGCGGCGAGCAGCACGAACAGCGCGCCGAGGAACGGCCCGTCCCCCGGCCGGCCCACCAGCAACGGTACGCAGAAGCAGAGCAGCACCCCGGCCACGGTGACCGCGGTGGGGCTGACCCGCAGTCGACCCAGCACGTATCCGACGTGGTACGCGAATCGCAGCCAGGCGCGCACCACCGGCGCGGCGACCCGAGGGTCGAACCCGCCGTGCAACCGCGCCCACGCCGTGGCGTACTGATCCCAGTTCAGCTGTGTGCCCACCACGGATCAACCGTCGTGCCGGGCAACAGGTGTCGCAAGCGCAGCGTTCACACGCGGGCGCCGGCCTTCAGGTTCTGCCAGACCTCGCGGGTCGCGGTGGACCGGTTGAGGGTGATGAAGTGGATCCCCGGCACGCCCTCGTCCAGCAGTCGGCGGCACATCTCGCTGGCCTGCTCGATGCCGAGCCGACGGACGGCGTCCGGGTCGTCGGCGACGCGTTCGAAGCGGGCCGCCAACGCCGGCGGGAACGGCGCACCGGACAGCTGCACGGACCGCTCGATGGTGCTGAACTGGGTCACCGGCATCACACCGGCCAGGATCGGGGTGTCACAGCCAGCAGCGGCCACCCGGTCACGTAGCCGCAGGTAGTCGTCGGCGTCGAAGAACATCTGGGTGACCGCGAACTCCGCGCCGGCCCGACACTTGCGGACGAACTGGGCGGTGTCGCTGGCCACGTCGGGCGAACGGGGGTGCTTGTACGGGAAGGCCGCCACGCCGACGCTGAAGTCGCCGGCGTCGCGCACCAGCCGGACCAGGTCCTCGGCGTAGTCCACGCCCTCGGGGTGGCGGATCCACTCACCGCCCGGGTTGCCCGGGGGGTCACCACGAACGGCCAGCACGTTGCGCACCCCCACCCCGGCGAGCCGGCCAACCACGTGCCGCAGCTCGGCGACGGAGTGGTTGACCGCGGTCAGGTGGGCCATCGGCAGCAGTGTCGTTTCGGTGGCGATCCGCTCGGTCACCGCCACTGTGGTGTCCCGGGTCGAGCCGCCGGCGCCGTACGTGATCGACACGAACGACGGGCGCAGGGACTCCAGCTCGCGGATGGCCTGCCAGAGCAGCTGCTCCCCCGCCTCGGTCTTGGGCGGGAAGAACTCGAACGAGAAGGTCGGTTGGCGCTCACGGATGAGCTCCCCGATCGCCGGCTGCGGATTGGGGAGTGTCGAGGGAAGACCGAGCGCCACGACCCGACTCTAGCGGTCGATGGCACCAGGACCCAGGCCCTTCCCACCCAGCGGCGGTGCCACCCGGCCCCGAGGGCGGCGTCGTCCGGCCCGTTGGGCGGCGTCGCCCGGCCCGGGGAGCTGCGTCGTCCGGCCCGCCGGGAGCCGGTGAGCGGTGTCGCCGAGTCCGCCGTGAGCCGGCGGAGGGTGCGCACCGCGCGCCCCCGACCTGACGGCGGAAGGCGTCGTACCTCCGAGGTAGAAAGGGACGGTGCGGGAGGGGCGGCGGGGGTGGCCAGGTCTCGCGCGGGGGTCAGCAACCGAGCGGTGACGCCGGTCCGTCCGCTCGGACGGGTGGGTCGTCGCCGCACCGACGCCCGCCAGGAGGACTCATGATCCCGCCCGCATCGCCGCGTCCCGCGCAGCTCGGGCCGCTGCTGGCCCGGTGCCGACTGGCCCGTGGCTGGAGCCAGCAGCGAGCCGCCGCCGAGTTGTGTGCCGCCGCCGGGGTGCCGACGTTGAGTCGGCACGAGGTTTCCCGGTGGGAACGACAGCGGCGCGTGCCGGGCGGGTTCTGGCTCGGCTGGCTCGCCGTCGTCCTGGACGTGCCGCTGGTGGTGCTCGCGGAGGCCGCCGCGGCCACCCGTCGGGCCGGCTCGACGCGGGCCACCGGGCCGGGCCGCACCGCGGCGGCCGGCGCGCGTCCGGCTGGGCGGACGGGTCCCGGCCGCACCGGCCGCACCGGCGGGACTACGCGTGGCGGTGGAGCACGAGCACGGACGACCGGCTAGCGTCGGGGCGTGACCCACGCTGCTCCCGTGTCCCCCGTCGACCGCGCCGGCCTGCGGCAGCGGGTCGACAAGGCTCTCACCGAGTTCCTGGCCGGCCAACGGGTCCGGCTCGCCGCCGTGGACGACGCGTTGGGTCCGGTGGCCGAGGCGATCGAGGCGTTCGTGCTCGGCGGCGGCAAGCGACTGCGTCCCGCATTCGCCTACTGGGGGTTCCGGGGGGCCGGCGGGCTGGACGGCGACCAGGTGCTGACCGCCCTGGCCGCGCTGGAGTTCGTCCAGGCCAGCGCCCTGATCCACGACGACCTGATGGACCGTTCCGACACCCGACGCGGCGAGCCCGCGGTACACCGACGGTTCGCCACCCGGCACCGGGAGGCCGGCTGGGGCGGTGACCCGGACGGTTTCGGCGACGCCGCGGCCATCCTGCTCGGTGACCTGTGTCTGGTCTGGTCCGACGAACTGCTGCACTCCGCCGGCCTGGACCTGTGGTCGTTGGCCCGGGCCCGGCCGGTCTTCGACGAGATGCGCACCGAGGTCACCGTCGGGCAGTACCTCGACGTGCTGACGCAGGTCACCGGGGACACCTCGGTGGAGCGGGCCAGCAAGGTCGCCCGGTACAAGTCCGCGAAGTACACCGTCGAGCGTCCGATGCTGCTCGGCGCCGCGCTGGCCGACGCGCCGGAGGACGTGCGGACGGCCTACTCGGCGTACGGGCTGCCGCTGGGCGAGGCGTTCCAGCTCCGCGACGACGTGCTGGGGGTCTTCGGCGACCCGACGTTGACCGGCAAGCCGGCCGGGGACGATCTGCGCGAGGGCAAGCGCACCTACCTGGTGGCGGCGGCCGTGGAGGCCACCGACGACGCGGGCCGCGAGCTGCTGCTCGGCCACCTCGGCGACCCGGAGCTGGACGAGCACGGGGTGGCCCGGCTCCGCGAGGTGATCTCGGGGAGCGGGGCGCTGGCCCGTACCGAACAGCGGATCGCCACACTCACCGACGCCGCCCTGGCCGCCCTGACCGCCGTCGACCTCGACACCGAGGCCCGCCAAGCCCTGGTCGACCTGGCCATAGCCGCAACCCGCCGAGCCGACTAATCCCACCCGCCCGCCGCCCCACCGGGTTGATCATGAGGTTGGCGACCTTCGCCTCGGCGTGTCGCGCCGCCAACCTCATGATCAACGCCGGAAGGCGCGAAGCGCGGAAGCGCGGTGGGGCGGGTGCGAGGGTGGGGGCTAGAAGCCTTGGGCTTGGGCTCGGCGCTTCACCTCGCGGGCCTGGTCGCCGGAGAGGGCGGCGGCCGGGGTGGCACCGGGGAGGGTGTCGTCCGGCTCGTAGAGCCAGCGCAGGACGGCCTCGTCGTCGTAGCCGTTGTCGGAGAGCAGATTGAGCACGCCGGGCAGGTGCTTGAGCACGGTCTGGTTGGCAACCAGGTCCGCTGGGATCCGGCGGACGCCGTCGCGGCGGACCGCCAACAGCTCCCGGTCACGGATCATCTGGTGCACCTTGCTGATCGACACGTCGAGGCGTTCGGCGACGTCGGGCAGGGTCAACCAGTCGGCCGGGTCGGTGGGGCCGGCGAGCTCCAGGCCGGGCGCGGCCTGGTCGGGTACGGGTTCGGTCACCCGACCACCCTGCCACGCCGCCGCCGCGACGAGCCACCGGCACCCCGGGCGGCCCCTCCGCGTCCTCTTTCCTGATCGCCGCTGACCAGCGAACAAGGGGCGGGGAACGCGGCGGGACGGACCGGTTCGGCGTACGGCTGTAGCATCCTGTTCATCCTTCACCCTCTGGACACATAGACTGCCTGCCGATGGACACTCAGGTCGCCGACACGTTGCTGGGCTCGCTGATCGACGGGCGCTACCGCATTCGCGGTCGCGTGGCCCGTGGTGGCATGGCGACCGTGTACACCGCCACCGACGAACGCCTAGAGCGCACCGTCGCTGTCAAGATCATTCACCCGACCCAGGCGAGCGAGGCACGGGCCCGGATCGCCAACTTCGTGGCCCGGTTCACCGACGAGGCGAAGACCATCGCCCGGCTGACCCACCCAAACGTGGTGGCGGTCTACGACCAGGGCACGCACGCCGGCCTCCCGTACCTGGTCATGGAGTACGTCCGTGGCCGCACGCTGCGGGACGTGCTGGCCGAGCGACGCCGGCTCAACCCGGACGAGGCGCTGGCCATCGCCGAGCAGATGCTCGCCGCGATCGCCGCCGCGCACCGGGCCGGTCTCGTGCACCGCGACGTCAAGCCGGAGAACGTGCTGGTCGCGGAGGCGCCTACCGGTGGCGTCGCCAACCTGGTCGACAGCGTCGTGAAGGTGGCCGACTTCGGGCTGGCCCGGGCGGTCGAGGCGAGCGCCGACGAGGAGCAGGGCAACCAGCTGATGGCCACCGTGGCGTACGTCGCCCCGGAGCTGGTCACCGAGGGCCGCGCCGATCCGCGCACCGACGTCTACTCGGCCGGCATCGTGCTCTTCGAGATGCTCACCGGTCGGGTGCCGTACGACGGGGACCGCCCGGTGGACGTCGCCTGGCAGCACGTCGACCGGGACGTGCCGGCGCCCTCGACGTTGGTGCCGGGCCTGCCGTCGGTCCTCGACGACCTGGTGCAGCGGGCCACCCGCCGCGACCCGGGAGCACGGCCCGCGGACGCCGGCGCGTTGTTGACCGAGGTGCAGGTGGCCCGGGATCGTCTGGGCGACGCCAACAGCCACACCGCGGTACTCAGCCCGGTCAGTGACGCACCGTCACTCTCTCAGCCGACCATGATGGTCGCGACGCTCCAGCCGCCCAACCGCCCGTCCTGGGCACGCCTGCCCGAGGGCGCCAGCAGCCAGGGGCCGGGGCGGCGCCGGGCTGCCCCGGAGCCGGCGGAGGGCCTGGGCGCCCGGCTCGCCGCGCTGCGCAGCACGCTGCTGAGCAGCCCTCGTGGCCGGCTGGCCGTCGCGGCCGTGGTCGTGACGCTGGGCCTGGTGGCCGCGCTCGGGGGTTGGTGGTTCGGTGTCGGCCGCTACACGGACGCTCCGCAGTTGGTGAGCCTGAGCAAGGCCGATGCGCAGGCGCGGGCCGACCGCGCCGGGCTTCTCGTCGCGTACGCTGAGCCGCGCTTCGACGAGAAGGCCCCGAAGGACAGCGTGCTGGAGCAGAACCCGGCCTCCGCCGCCGAGATCCTCAAGGGTGGCACGATCACCCTGACCCTCTCCCTCGGTCCGGAGCGTTTCCCCGTACCGGACGTGATCGGCAAGGAGTTCGAGCTCGCCGAGGCGGACCTGGTCAACGTGAAGCTGGTGGTGGCCAAGGGCACCCCCCGCTACGACGACAGCCTGCCGGCCGGGGTCGTGGTGGACAGCTCCCCGAAGGTCGGCACCGAGGTCAAACCCGGTGCGAAGGTCACCCTCATTCTGAGTCGGGGCAGGGCGCCGGTGACGGTGCCGAACCTGGTCGGCAAGAGCCTGACCGACGCCCGGACGACCCTGGCCCAGCTCAACCTGGTGCTGAAGGAGACCTACAAGGAATCCGACAAGCCGAGGGACGAGATCCTCGGCCAGAGCCCGGCCGATGGCGCCGGTGTGGAGAAGGGCACCGAGGTCAAGCTGGACGTCAGCAAGGGGCCACCGCTGCTCGCCATGCCGCGGGTGATCGACCTGCCGTGCCAGCAGGCCAAGCAGGCGTTGGAGGGCCAGGGCTTCCCGGTGACGATGGCGATCAACCCGAACGCCGTGGTCCGGATCCAGATCCCGGGCGAGAATTCGCAGGTGGCGCCCGGCACCCCGGTCACCCTGACGTGCTTCTGATGCCGACGATCTCCGTGCGGCCGGTGGGCACGCACACTCCGACCTCGGGTGGGCTGGCGAAGGCTGCCCTGCCGTACGCCGACGCGACCGGCGCGCAGGTGGTGCAGGTCTACGTCTCCAACTCGCGAGGCTGGGCACTGCCCGACGGCGACCCGGTGCAGGACGCGCTGTTCCGCGACGGTTGCGCCGAGCGGGGCATTCCCGCGTTCATCCACGCCGCTCTGCTGGTCAACCTCGGCTCGCCCACCCCTGCCACTGTCGAGAAGTCGGGCCAGACGCTGGCGCACGCGCTTCGTCGGGGCGTGGCGATCGGTGCGCGCGGGGTGGTGTTCCACGCGGGCAGTTCGGTGGACGAGGGGCACGCCGAGGCGGCGATGGGACAGGTCCGCGAGGTGCTGCTGCCGCTGCTCGACTGGGCTGCCGACGCCGGCGGGCCGATGTTGCTGGTCGAGCCGAGCGCCGGCGGTGGCCGCTCACTGGCTTCCCGGGTGGAGCAGCTCGGGCCTTACCTGGACGCGGTGGACGGGCACCCCATGCTCGGGGTCTGCTTCGACACCTGCCACGCCTGGGCGGCCGGCCACGACCTGGCGGCCGAGGGCGGCATGACGGCGACCCTGGACACCCTGGTGGCCACTGTCGGCGCGGACCGGCTGCGGCTGATTCACGCCAACGACTCGAAGGATCTGTGCGGCTCCACCCGGGATCGGCACGAGAACATCGGCAAGGGCAGCATCGGCGAGCCCGCCTTCGCCGAGCTGATGGCGCACCCGGCGACCGCTGGCGTCCCGATCGTCGTGGAAACCCCCAGCGAGAAGCATGTGGGCCACGCCGCCGACATCGCCACCCTCACCCGCCTGTCCCACCCCTGACCCACCCTTGTTGATCAAGAGGTTTGCGTCAGCCCGAGGTCGGAATCTGACGCCAACCTCTTGATCACCGAGGTGAACGGGGGCCGAGGTGGGTGGGGTGGGGTTTTAGGCGGCGGCGAGGATGCGGGGTAGGGCTGCCAGGGCGCGGTCGATGTCCGCGTCGCTGAGGCCCAGGTGGGTGACCAGGCGGGCGGTACGAGGGCCGAGCACGGAGATCAGTACGCCCTCGGCCCGCGCCGCGGCGGCCAGGGCCCGAGCGTCCAGGGTGTGCTTGGTGAGGTCCAGCGCGACCAGGTTGGTACGGACAGTGGTAGCCAGCACACCGAACGGCGCCACCGCCTCGGCGAGCCGAGCAGCCTTCGCGTGATCGTCGGCCAACCGGTCGATGTGCTGCGCGAGCGCGTAGCGACCGGCGGCGGCGAGAATGCCGGCCTGGCGCATGCCCCCGCCCATCCGCTTACGGATCAGCCGGCCACGTTCGATCTTGTCCGCGCTGCCCACCAGCAGCGAACCGACCGGCGCGCCGAGACCCTTGGAGAGGCACACCGACAGCGTGTCGAAGAGCCGGCCGTACTCGATCAGTGGCACCCGGTCGGCGACGTGCGCGTGCCAGATCCGGGCGCCGTCACAGTGCAGCGCGACGCCCGCCTCGTCAGCCACCCCGCGCAGATCCCGCAGGGTCGCCAGCGGAATCACCCCGCCGCCGCCGCGATTGTGGGTCTGCTCGACGGCGATCGCCCGGGTGGGGACGGCGAAGTAACCGTCCGGCCGGATCATCCCGGCCACCACCTCCGGGTCGATGTCCGCGCCCACCGAGGGCCAGGTCCGCGAGGAGATCCCGCCGTACGCGGCCGCGGCGCCGATCTCGTACGTGACCACGTGCGCGTCGGCGTCACAGAGCAACTCGTCGCCGGGCGGGACCAGCAGTTGCAGGGCGATCTGGTTCGCCATCGAGCCACTCGGGGCGAACAGCGCCGCCTCGTGCCCGAACAACGCGGCGACCTCGGCCTCCAGCGCGTTGACGCTCGGGTCCTCGCCGTAGACGTCGTCACCGACCTCAGCGGCGGCCATCGCCTCCCGCATCCCGGCGGTGGGTCGGGTCACCGTGTCGGACCGCAGGTCCACGAAAAGATCAGGCACTGTCATCCCTTTCAACTGCCGACTGCCGGCTCGCAAGCTCACTCCTCGCGTCAGCCATGGTCATCCTCCGACTGCCGACTGCGGGCCCGCAAGCTCAGCCACGCAGCATTTCCGCTACGAGGAAGGCCAACTCCAACGACTGCTGGGTGTTCAGTCGGGGGTCGCAGGCGGTCTCGTACCGGTCGGGCAGGTCGAGATCCTCGATCCCCTGGGCGCCGCCGAGGCACTCGGTGACGTCCTCGCCGGTCAACTCGACGTGCAGGCCGCCGGGGTGGGTGTCCAGCCCACGGTGCACCTCGAAGTAGCCGAGCACCTCGTCGACGATGCGGTCGAAGTGCCGGGTCTTGTAGCCGTTGGACGACTCGTGCGTGTTGCCGTGCATCGGGTCGCACTGCCAGACCACCTTGGCCCCGGCGGCGGTGACCTTGGCGACGATCGGCGGCAGCGCGTCGCGTACCCGGTGGTTGCCCATCCGACTGATCAGGGTGAGTCGACCGGGGATGTTGTCCGGGTTGAGCTTCTCGCACAACTCGATCGCCTCGTCCGGGGAGGTGGTCGGGCCGAGCTTGACCCCGATCGGGTTGGCGATCCGGGAGATGAAGTCGATGTGCGCGCCGCTGATCTGCCGGGTGCGCTCGCCGATCCACAGAAAGTGCCCGGAGAGCCCGTACGCCCGACGGTCGGAGACCCGGGTGAGCGCCCGGTCGTACTCCAGGGCCAGGGCCTCGTGTGAGCAGTAGAGCGTGACGGTGCGCAGCGCCTCGTCGTCGGTCATGCCGCAGGCCCGGATGAAGGCCAGCGCCCGGTCGATCTCCCGGGCGATCGCCTCGTAACGCTCCCCCGCCGGGGAGTTCTTCACGAAGCCCTTGTTCCAGTCGTGCACGGCGTGCAGGTCGGCGAGCCCGCCGGCGAGGTACGCCCGGAGCATGTTCATCGCCGCCGCCGAGTTCGCGTACGCGCGGATCATGCGCTGCGGGTCGGCGACCCGGGCGGCCGGGTCGGCCTCCAGCGAGTTGATCATGTCGCCGCGGTACGCGGGCAGGCCGCGGGCGTCGGTCGGCAGCGAGCGGGGCTTCGTGTACTGCCCGGCGACCCGCGCGACCTTGACCACCGGCAGCGACGCGCCGTAGGTGAGCACGATCGCCATCTGGAGCAGGGTGCGGGCGTTGGCCAGCAGGTGGCTCTCGGTGTTGTCCACGAACGTCTCGGCGCAGTCACCACCCTGCAACAGGAACGCCTTGCCCTCGCAGACCAGGGCGAGCTTCTGCCGGAGCTGGTCCACCTCGTAGGGCGCGACGACCGACGGCACTGTGTCGAGGACCTTGCAGACCGCGGCCACGGCGGCCGGGTCGGACCACGGCGGGACCTGCTCGCGGGGCAGTTCCCGCCATCGGTCCAGACCGAGCGCGGCGTCCTCGGCGGAATCGATAGTCGGTCGGCTGGTCTGCAGGCCCGGGCTGCCCACCGCGGGATGGCTCAGCTGATGCCACTCATGGCGCATGACAGAAAGCGTACGGCGACGGTCGGGGTGGCCGGGCGGCGAGGGGGACGGTTCCGGCAGATGGGAGATCAATCTGCCGGGCGCTGGTCAGGACGCGGGCGAGGGGACCACACCGGTCGGCGTCGGGCTGGCGACCGTCGTTTTGTCCGGCGTCTCCCCGGCGATGCACCAGTCGCTGCCGTCGCGGGTGACGGTGAAGACCAACGGCCGGACGACTGTGCGCTTGCCGACCGCGACCGAGACCGAGACGCGGACCTCCTGCCCGAGCGGACCGGACCGGATGTCCGTAATGGCCGCCTCCGGCACCTGGAAGTGGTCGGCGAAGTCACCGTTGGGGCCGGTGGCACCACGGTCGAAGCCGTCGTGCAGCAGAGCACAGAGCTGGCTGCGGCCGGCGGCGACGTCCTTGGCCGTCATGGCGTCGAGGTACGCCTGCACGCGCTCACGGGAGCGGGTGGCGGCCTCCTCGGCGGGGGCCCGGGCCGGCTTGGGGGCCGATTTCTCCTCGTCCTTGTCGCCGATCCCGCAGCCGACCAGGGCAACCGGCAGCAGCATCAGCCCGGCGGCGGTCGCCGCCAGCCTGCTGTGTATCGGTCGCATGATCACCTCCGTCGGCGGTGAGATCGAGACGTGCCGAGCCGCGAGTCTGCCACATCCGGCTGTACGAGCCCAACGGCGGCGGCCCGGTCGACGCGCTGGGCGTCGGCCGGGCCGCTGTGTCACGGGCGGGAAGGGACGGTGCGGGTCCCTTCCCGCCGTGTGGGTGGTGCGTCGGCCCTCGGCTCAGCCGAGACCGCCCTTGATGGCGCCGATGAGCTCGCCGTTGCTCGTGTCACCGGAGAGCTCCCAGAAGAACGCGCCACCGAGGCCCTGGTTGTTCGCGTACGTCATCTTGCCGTTGATGGTCGACGGGGTGTCGTAGCTCCACCAGTTGCTGCCGCACTTGGCGTACGCGGTCCCGGCGATCGTGCCGGTGGCCGGGCACGTGTTCTTCAGGACCTTGTAGTCCTCGATGCCGGCCTCGTAGGTGCCCGGCGCCGCGCCGGTGGCGCTGCCACCCGGAGCGGCCTGGGTGACACCGGTCCAGCCCCGGCCGTAGAAGCCGATGCCGAGCAGCAGCTTGTTGGCCGGGACGCCCTTGCTCTTGAGCTTCTGGATCGCCGCGTCGGAGTTGAAGCCCTGCTGCGGGATGCCGGTGTACGAGGTGAGCGGCGAGTGCGGTGCCGTCGGACCCTGGGCCGCGAAGGCGCCGAAGTAGTCATACGTCATCGGCATCAGCCAGTTGAGGTTACCGATGGCGCCGGCGTAGTCGGTGGCGTCGATCTTGCCGCCGTTGCTGCCGTCCGCGGTGATGGCGGCGGTGACCAGAGCGCTGGACCCGAACTTCGACCGCAGCGCGCTGATCACGTTCTTGAACGCGTTCGGGCCGCTGGTGTCACAGGTCAGACCGCAGGCGTTCGGGTACTCCCAGTCGACGTCGATGCCGTCGAAGACGTCCGCCCAGCGCGGGTCCTCGACCAGGTTGTAGCAGCTCTCGGCGAACGCGGCCGGGTTCTGCGCGGCCTGGGTGAAGCCGCCGGACCAGGTCCAGCCACCGAACGACCAGATCACCTTGAGGTGCGGGTTGAGCTGCTTGAGCTTGCGCAGCTGGTTGAAGCTGCCGCGCAGCGGCTGGTCCCACGTGTCGGCGACGCCGTCCACGCTGTCCGCCGCCGTGTACGCCTTCTCGTAGTCGGCGTAGCTGTCGCCGATGGAGCAGCGACCACCGGTGGTGTTGCCGAAGGCATACAGGATGTGGGTCAGCTTGGCGGCGGAGCCGCTGGTCTGGATGTTCTTGACGTGGTAGTTGCGCCCGTAGACGCCCCACTCGGCGAAGTAGCCGACGACCTTCTTGCCGCCGGTGTTCGGCGGCGGAGTGGTCGGCGGCGGCGTGGTGGGTGGAGGCGTTGTGGGGGGCGTCGTGGTCGGCGGGGTGGTGGTCGGCGGAGTCGTGGTCGGCGGGGTCGTTCCGCCGCCGCACGCGGCACCGTTGATGGTGCAGTTCAGCGGTGCCTTGAAGGCCCCGGTGCCGTTGTAACCCCAGCTGAACGAGGCGCCGGGGGCGATGCCGCCGGCCCAGCTCTTCTTGACCGCGACGTAGTGGTTGCCGCTGCTGGTGACGTCGGCGTCCCAGGCGCTGCTGATGGTGGTGCCCGACGGTAGGTCGAACTCGATGCGCCAGGTGGTGACAGTGGCGCTGGAGCCGTTGGTGACTGTCACCCTCGTCTCGTGACCGGTCCCCCAGTCCTGCGCCTTGGTGAAGGTGGTGGTGACCGTGCCGGCGCCGAACGCGGTGGTCACCGGCACCGCTGCGACGGTCACGGCGACCACGGCACCGGCCCAGAGGGCCCGGCGGAGCGATCTTTTCATGCGGCGTCTCCCGAACTGTTAGGAAACTTTCCAAAAGAGATGGTGAGACGGTACTCACGCCGTCATCAGTTCGTCAAGATGCGCATGTTTCGATTTCTCCTGGTGCACGGAGTGCGTACGCTGCGCCCACCCCTGGTCGACGCGCGGCCGACGCGTAACCTCGGCCCATGACCGTCTTCGACATCCCGATCGACGCCCTCAACGGCGGCCCCGCCGACCTGGCCCGCCACCGCGGCAAGGCGATGCTGGTCGTCAACGTGGCCTCCCGCTGCGGCCTCACCCCGCAGTACGCCGGCCTCCAGACGCTCGCCGACACCTATGCCGACCAGGGCCTCGTGGTACTCGGCGTGCCGTGCAACCAGTTCGCCGGGCAGGAGCCGGGCAGCGCCGCCGAGATCAGCGACTTCTGCCAGGTCAACTACGGGGTCACCTTCCCGCTGACCGAGAAGGTCGACGTCAACGGCCCGGACCGGCACCCGCTCTACGCCGCGCTCGTGAACACCCCGGACGCCGACGGGCACACCGGCGATGTGCGCTGGAACTTCGAGAAGTTCCTGGTGGCCCCGGACGGCTCGGTCGCCGCCCGCTTCGCCCCCACTGTCGCGCCCGACTCCGACGACCTGCGCGCAGCCATCGAGAAGACCCTCCCCACCCCCTGAGCCGGGCCTCCCGACTCCACGCCGCACCGGAGGGTGGCAGGTCCTCGGAGAGCCGGTTCGCGGTCGGCGTGAGCGGTACGTTGGGCGGGCGGGCCCGCAGCGCGACCAGGCATCCGCTGGGCCGGCGACGATCGCGAGCAGGCTGCGCAGCTACCGGCAGCGGGTGACCAGAATAACCCACCATTCTGGTCGGGAATGCGTCGTGGGTGGACGGAGTTGGGAACGAGCATGACAACTGTGGGACTGATCGGCAGTGGCAACATCGGCGGCACCGTGGCACGGCTGGCCGTCGACGCCGGCTACGACGTGGTGCTGAGCAACTCGCGGGGCCCGGAGACCCTCACCGACCTGGTGGAGACCCTGGGCGAGCACGCCAGCGCCGGCACCGCGCAGGACGCCGCGCAGGTGGGCGACCTGGTGGTCGTCAGCGTCCCACTGAAGGCGTACCGGGCGGTGCCCGTCGAACCGCTGGCCGGCAAGGTCGTCATCGACACCAACAACTACTACCCGCAGCGCGATGGCACCTTCCCGGAACTGGACTCCGGCGAGACCACCAGCAGCGAGTTGCTCCAGCGACACCTGCCGGACTCCCGAGTGGTCAAGGTCTTCAACAACATCTACTTCAAGGGCCTGGCCGCGCTCTCCCGGCCGACCGGCGCGGCCGACCGCAGCGCCCTCGCGATCGCCGGTGACGACGCCGCCGCGAAGGCCGAAGTGACCGCCTTCCTGGACCAGATCGGCTACGACGCGGTGGACGTCGGCCCGCTGGCCGAGGGGTGGCGCTACCAGCCGGACACCCCGGCGTACGGCACGCTCTACTCCGCGAGCCCGACCGACTGGGATCACCCGGCCCCGGGCGACGCCGCGAAGGTACGCGCCGCCGTGGCCGCCGCCACCCGCTGAGCAGGGCCAGCCGCCGCCCTGCCCGCGACCGCCTACCTGGTGGTCGTGCGGAGGGCGGCGGCGAGTTCGTCGTCGTAGCTGGCGATCGGCTGCCCGTCCGCGGCGTACGCGACGAGGCGACCGTGGGCCATCGTCGCCGAGCGGAACGAGAAGGTACGCGGACCCGGGTACGCGGCGAGCAGCGGAATGGCCCGGGGCGCTCCACCCGGTGCTGAGTAGTACTCCAGGCGGGTCACCTGCGGGGATACCACGCCGTTGACCCGTACCTTCGTCTTCTCGGCACGGGTGCCGAAGGTGACCGGCACGTCGGTGGCGTAAGCGGCGCATTCGGCCGGACCACGGCAGACGAAGAAGTATCGCGGGTTGACGACATCGTCGAGGCTGTACGCCTTGAAGGTGGGGTCGGCCCCGGCCGGCAGCGGCTGCACGGCGAAGAACGCGACCGCCACGGTTGCCGTGACGCCCACCCTCAGCCAGGCCCTGCCGGCGGCCGGTCGTCTGCTCGTGCGCTGGGCGGCGACGGCGACACCACCGAAGCCGACGAGGCACAGGACGCACACCCCGAGGGCACGGGCGTTCTCGAAAAGGAACTGCACCCCCGGCCGCGTCGAGATCGGGCTGAGCACCGCGCCCAACGAGACGACCACGGCGGCGAGCAGCGCCGCGCCGGCGACCCGCTGGGTGACGCCGGACGCGCCGATCAGCAGCATCGCGGCGAGCACCGGCCACACCTGGTGGTGGGTCCAGGACACCGGGGACGCGGCCACCGTGGCGCAGCCGACGAGCACCGCGGCGTGCCCGGGGCAGCCCTGCCGCGTCAGCTGCCGGGCCCGGAGCAGCGCCACCACGCAGATCAGCGCCACCATGCCGGCCCAGAGCAGAGGCAGCGCCGTCTCGTCGACGCCGACGCGCAGCAACATCCCGTGCAGGGACTGATTGCCCAACGAGGACAGATTGCCGATGCGGGAGGTCTGTCGCACGGTCTCGGTCCAGTAGGACCAGCTCTCCCGGGGCAGCACGATCGCGGCGAGCCCCGCGCAGGCCACGAACGCCGCCACCGACCGACCGGCGTCGCGGTAGCGCCCGACGGCCAGGAAGTAGACCACGAACAGCAGCGGGGTGAGCTTGATAGCCGCGGCCACCCCGACCAGCGTCCCGCGCAGTCGGGGTGGGACGACGCCCAGCCCGTCGAGCAGGGCCATCAACACGATGAAGATGCTGACCTGCCCGAAGCGGAGGTTGCTCTGCACCGGCGCGGAGAGCATCAGCACCGTGGCCGCCAGCGCCACGACGAGCGGGCGTCGGGAACGTCGGGTGGTCAGCGCGACACCCACCGACCCAGCGATGGCGACGACCGCCGCGCACGTCGCCACCAGCCAGATCCCCTGGAGTACGCCCTCGCTGAGGGCGGTGATCGGCCACAGCACGAGAGCGGCGAACGGCGGATAGGTGAACGGACCGCCGTTCTCCGCCACATACCCGTACAGCGGCTCGCCGGCGCGCAGGTCGGACAGCGCACCGTAGTAGATGTGCAGGTCGGAGAGGCGATCCGGACGGCGCAGAACGAGCACACAGGACACCAGCGCGACGACGACGAAGGCCGCCCACGCCAGCGCCACCCGGCGATCCCGCATCGCCCGAGAATAGGCGACCGCCGTGGTCCGGTGGGCCCGGTAACGGCAGACGCCGGGCTTCGGACAGCCACACGGGAGCAGACGCAAACGCCCCATTTCTGCCTCCGGAAGAACGGGTTTCCCGGGCGGGCGCCGACTCGTAGCCTCGGCGAATGGGGACGACGAGCAGACCGGCGTACGACGCCCACGCGGACTGGTACGAGGGCTTCATCTCCGGCGGCGGCGACTACCTGTGCCGGGTGCACACGACGGTGGCGGACCTGCTCGGCGCGGGCGAAGGTCCCTGCCTCGACATCTGCTGCGGTACCGGCGCGCACGCTCCGGTGCCGACGGGTCTGGGTTGGACACCGGTGGGCGTGGACCTGTCCGGCGGGCAGTTGCGGCACGCGCGAGGGCGGCTGCCGGTGTTCAGGGGTGACGCGGGCGCGCTGCCGGTCGCCGACGCGTCGCTGCCGGCCGCGATGTGTGTGCTGGCCAGCACCGACCTGCCCGACTACCCGGCCGTGCTGCGCGAGGTCGCCCGGGTGCTGCGTCCCGGCGGACGGTTCGTCCACGTTGGCGTGCACCCGTGTTTCGTGGGCGCGTTCGCCGACTGGAGTCAGCATCCGCGTGTCGTCGTCGACGCGCGGTACGCCGACCGGTCGCACAGCTTCGACAGTTGGAACGTCACCGGCGTGCGGGTACGGGTGGGAGCCTGGCACGTCCCCCTCGCCGACCTGGTGAACGCGACAGTGGACGCCGGCCTTCGGCTGGTCCGGGTCGTCGAAGCGGGACCGGGCGGAGTCCCCGACCTGTTCGGCCTCCTCGCGATCCGCGATCGGTAGCGACAGCGACAGCGACAGCGACAGCGACAAAACATCGCTGTGGCAACTTGCGTCACAGTCCTGTTCACGGGACCCTGTTCTCTGGGTTGCCGCCCGCTCACCGAACGTGCCCCCCGGAGGCGACATGTACACGCTCCGTACCGTGCCCCGCCGGCTGCTGGCCGGCTCCGGCGCGCTCCTGCTCGGCACCGCCCTCGCCACCGCCGCCATTCCGGTGCCGGCCAACGCCGGCGTGGACACCGTCGGATACGTCCGGCTCGCGCACCTGTCCCCGGACACCCCGGCGGTGGACGTCTACCTTGCCGCGCCGGGCGCGGCGAAGCCGCAGGTCTTCCCCGGGGTCGGTTACGGCGTGGTCTCCGACTACCTCGAACTCGCGCCGGGCCGGTACGCGGTGGCCATGCGCGAGGCCGGCGCGCCCGCCAGCGACCCCCCGGTGCTCACCACCGAGGTCGCGGTGACCAGCGGGGACGCGTTCACCGTGGCCGGTGTCGGGCGGCACGCCGACCTCGGCCTGCGGGTGCTCAACGACGATCTCAGCGCCCCCACCGACGGCCGCGCCAAGGTGCGGGTCGTACAGGCCTCGGTGCGGACCCCGGTGCTCGACGTGGCCGCCGCCAACGGTCCGACGATCGCCGACGGGGTGCAGTTCGCCACCACGACCGACTACCAGCAGGTCGAGCCGGGCAGTTGGCGGCTGAAGCTGACGGGTGCCGGCGGGCCGAGCACCGACGCCGAGGTGCGGCTCACCGGCGGCGCTGTCTACTCGCTGCTGGTGCTCGACGCGAAACAGGGCGGGCTCACCGCCGAGCTGCGCCGCGACGCCGAGGGCGGCACCGTCGTCCCGGCCGGCGGGGTGGACAGCGGCGCCGGTGGCACCGCCGCGGGCGGGCTCGACGCGTACCCCCTGGTGGCCGGCGGTCTGGCCGCGGCGGCCGGCGCGGTGGCCCTGCTGCTCTGGCGTCGGCGGCGGCGCACCACCTGGTGAGCGCCGGGCCGGACCCGTCGATCCGGCGGCACCGTGAGCGCCGGACACCGCTGGCCGCGCTGGTCGCGGCCGGCGCGGCGGTCTGCCTGGCCGCCGGCACCGGGGTCGGGCTGGCCACCACCGGCCCGCCACCACCGGTGGCGAGCTGGCACCCCGGCTGCGGCGACGACTGCCCGTCGGTGGCCGCCGCGCCCACGCCACACGGTCCACCCACGCGGGTACGCGTACCGCGCATCGACGTCGACTCACCGCTCACAGTGCTCGGTCTGGACCGCGCCGGCGTGCTGATTCCGCCGACCGACTTCCACACCGCTGGCTGGTACGGCGGCGGCCCGGCCCCGGGCGACACCGGTCCGGCCGTCCTCGCCGGGCACCTGGACTCCCGACGCGGCCCGGCGGTCTTCGCCCGGCTCGGCGAGCTACGACCCGGCGACCTGGTGGAGGTGTGGCGAGCTGGGCAGCGGTTGCCGTTCCGGGTGACCGGGTCGCTGCGTACCCGCAAGGACCAGTTTCCGACAGCGGTGGTCTACGGCCCGACGCCCGGGGCGGAGCTGCGCCTGGTCACCTGCGGGGGCGACTTCGACCGGCGGCGGGGCCACTACGTCGACAACGTTGTGGTGTTCGCGGTGACCGATGCCCCCGACCCGGTCCTGCCGACGTCCGCGGCAGGCTGAGTCGCGCAACCTTGATCCACTCGCGTTCACGGAAGTCGGGGCGTCCGCCGCGCTCGAATAGCGCGATTTCCATGAACCCGAGTGGATCAAGCGGGTGAGGCGCGAAGGGTCAGAGAGGGCGGCGGCCGGCGAAGCCGCACTCTGCCCGGTGGTACCAGCGCACGTCGGAGTCGCCCTCCAGCCAGCACCAGAGCACGGCGCGGCCGGCCCGCTCGCCGGGGAAGTCGAGCAGCACCGGGGCGATGCCCTTGACCTGGATGTCGTGCTGGTGCAGCTCGTCAACGACGGCGTGCAACCGAGCTTCCAGTGCCTTGACCTCAGCCAGACCGCCGAGCGCGCTCATGCCGTGGTCGCCCAGGTCGGCGCGCAACTCGGCCAGGTCGGCCCGGACCCGGATCAACTCGTCGACGCGCGGCTGCAGGGTGGCCACCAGGTGCCGGGCCTGGGCAAGTGTGAACACCGGGCCAGTATGCGGCACGCACGGCCTCGTGAGGCGCCCCGATCGCTCAGTCGGCCTGTGCGGCCAACTCGCGGGCGCGGTCCCGGGCGGCCTCCAGCGCGGCGAGCAGCGCCGCGCGTACGCCGTGCTTCTCCAGCTCACGAATCGCGGAGATGGTGGTGCCGGCCGGCGAGGTGACCGCCTCGCGCAGCTTGACCGGGTGCTCGCCGGAGTCGCGCAGCATCACCGCCGACCCGATCGCGGTCTGCACGATCAACTCGTGCGCCACCTGACGGGGCAGCCCGAGCAGGATCCCCGCGTCGATCATGGCTTCGACCAGCAGGTAGAAGTAGGCCGGGCCGGAGCCGGAGAGCGCGGTGACAGCGTCCTGCTGTGATTCGGGCACCCGGATCGTCTGGCCGAGCGGCTTGAACATCTCCTCGGCCAGCGTGAGGTGCGCCCCGGTGGCGTGCTCGCCGGCCGAGATCGCGGTCATCGCCTCGTCCACCAGCGCCGGGGTGTTGGTCATCACCCGCACCACCGGGGTGCCCTCGGGCAACCGGCGGCTGAAGAAGCTGGTGGGCAGACCGGCGCAGAGCGAGATGACGAGCTTGTCGGCCGGCACCTTGGGGCCGATCTCGTCGAGGAGCGCGGCGGCGTCCTGCGGCTTGACCGAGACCGCGAGCACAGCGGCCTCGTCCACCGCGGTCAGGTTGTCGACCACCCGTACGCCGTACCGGGCGGTCAACTCCTCCGCGCGAGCGGGTCGGCGGGCGGTGGCCAGCAGCCGGTCCACAGGCCATCCCGAACGCAGCAGCCCGGAGAGCATCAGCTCACCGATCTTGCCCGCGCCGATCACCGCGACCGTGTGCACTCCGGCTGGCATGTCGGCCCGTACCCCCTCGCATTGGGTCGCGGCGCGGCGGACCCGCAGGCCCGCCGCGCCGCCGACGATCGATCAGCTGCCGAAGAAGACCTCAGCCTCGGCGTACCGCTCCAGCGGCACGGTCTTCAGCTCGCGGGTGGCCTCGGCGAGGGGCACCCGGACGATGTCGGTGCTCTGCATCGCGACCATCTTGCCCCAGTCGCCGTCGTTGACGGCGTCGATGGCCTGCAGGCCCAGGCGGGTGGCGAGCACCCGGTCGAAGGCGGTCGGGGTGCCACCGCGCTGGATGTGGCCCAGCACCACGGTGCGGGCCTCCTTGCCGGTCTTGGCCTCCAACTGCTCGGCGAGCCACTGGCCGATGCCGCCGAGGCGGACGTGGCCGAACGAGTCGAGCTCCTGGTTGGCGAGCACCATCTGGCCGTCGAGCGGCTGGGCGCCCTCGGCGACCACGACGATCGGGGCGTACTGGTGCTGGAAGCGCTTCTCCACGTAGCCGGCCACCTGGTCGACGTCGAACTGACGCTCGGGCAGCAGGATCACGTTGGCGCCACCGGCCAGGCCGGCGTGCAGGGCGATCCAGCCGGCGTGCCGGCCCATCACCTCGACGACCAGGGTGCGGTGGTGGCTCTCCGCAGTGGTGTGCAGCCGGTCGATGGCCTCCATCGCGATGTTGACCGCGGTGTCGAAGCCGAAGGTGTAGTCGGTGGCGCCCAGGTCGTTGTCGATCGTCTTCGGCACGCCGACGACGTGCACGCCCAGCTCGTAGAGCTTGGTGGCCACGCCGAGGGTGTCCTCGCCGCCGATCGCGATCAGCGCGTCCACGCCCTGGGCGGCGAGGTTGTCCTTGATCCGCTCGACGCCGTTCTCGATCTTGAACGGGTTGGTCCGGGACGAGCCGAGGATGGTGCCGCCGCGGGGCAGAATGCCGCGAACGTCGGCGATGTCCAAGGGGCGGGACAGACCCTCGAGTGGGCCCTTCCAGCCGTCCCGGAAGCCCACGAACTCGTGACCGTAAGTGGCGACGCCCTTGCGGACCACCGCCCGGATGACCGCGTTGAGACCGGGGCAGTCGCCGCCGCCGGTGAGCACGCCGATACGCATGATCCGCTCATCCTCCTGGAGCATCAGGTAAAGCCCGATATGCCCCAGGGTATGTGTCAGGTCAGACCATCGGCGCCGTTGCCGGCCCGGGGCGGGCCGTCACTGCGAACTGTAGTCGGCCCGCCGGTACGACGACAGCGCGCCCCGGGCACCCGCCCCCGGTCAGTAGGTCACCTCATGGTTCTCGCCGGCCTTCGGCGGCCGGCCGGTGACCGCGGCCCTGGCGTAGTCGAGCAGGTTCACCACGGTGCTGTTCGGCGAGTCCCAGTACTCGGCGGAGCTGGCGTGCACCTTGATCAGCGTCAGACCGGGGGTCTCCAGCCCGTCGGGGAACCACGCCTTGAGCAGCGGGTTCCACAGCCGCTCGGCCCGGTCCCGGTCGAACCCCTCGGTGGCGGTGCCGGAGATCGACACCCACGCGTTGTGCTTCTGGTCGGAAAAGGCGACGTTGACCTCCGGGTTCACCCGGAGCTGGCGGACCTTGGCCGAGTCGGCGTAGGCGAAGAACCACAGCTCGCCGTCGAACTCGACCTCCTGGAGCCCCATCGGGCGACTCACCTGGCGCCCGTCCAGAGCAGTCGTGGTGAGCATGCAGATCCGCGCGGCCCGGGCCAGGCCGGTGACACGGGCGCGTGCCTCCGCGGCGCTGCTCGGCTGGTGGCTCATGGCAATCTCCCTCGGCTCGGCTGGTCGAACCGTTGCCCGGGACAGAACCGGTCAAACCTACGGCGGCGCGGCCACCACTCAACGGGCGGTCATCGCCCGCCAGCGGGCCAGATTGTGCCGGGCGTCGACCAGAGCGTCGTGCCGGGCCGCGTCCGCGTCTGGCAGGGGCGGCCGACCCCGGTCGTCCCAGAGCTGCCGCAGCTCCTTGGTGTAGCGGGGGATCTCCCGGGGCAGCGCCGGCATCGCGCCCCAGAGCTGGGCGAGCACCACGTGGTCGTACGCGGCGAACCAGGCCCACAGCTCCAGCTGCTCCCCCGGCCGGTCCCGGATCGGCTCCGTCAGGAAGTCGTACAGGTCGTCGCGGATGCGCTCACGCGAGCGCCAGGCCCGGTCCGCCGGGGAGGGCAGCTTGTCGAGCACGTTGCGTCGAACCCAGGGCACGGCGCGGGAGTCGTCGAACTCGGTGGAGACCGCGTAGAACTCGCGGCCGTACTCGTCGACGACACCGATCGAGACGAGGTCGACGGTCGTGCCGTCCTCGATGAACTCGCAGTCGTAGAAGTAGCGGTAGACCATTCCGGGCATCCTCGCCCACCGCCGCCCGGCCGCGTCCGGCGGGGCCCGTCCGACGGTGGAGCACGCCGCCACGACACCTCGCGTACGGCGCGTCGCAGACCGTGACGGTCACGGAAGTGCTTCGAGGGGTGTACAGCAAGCGACCGGACCGTCATGATCTGATGTGTACCGCTACCGGACGCCGAATCGGTGTCAGTTCACCTTGTCGGGGCCCATCAGGTTCGCCCGGTGAGCGAATTGTGGTCCATGACCGGGGGAGGGGTTGGGCCGTGGAGGTTCGCCTGCCGGAGCCGGGTGACGCGCTCACGGGTGTCGAGATGTTCGCTGGGCTGGAGCCCGAGGTGCGGCAGCGCGTCATCGCGGCCGCCGTCCCGCGCACCTACCGCAAGGGCCAACTGCTCTTCGTGGAAAACGATCCCGGCGAGTCCCTGATCGTGCTGCGCCGCGGCGCGGTGGCGGTCTTTCGCACCGCACCCACCGGCGAGCGGGCCGTGCTGTCGGTTATCCGTCCACCGGACGTGCTCGGTGAGGTCTCCCTGCTCGACGCGTCCACCCGGTCCGCCTCGGCGGAGGCCATCGAGGACTGCGCGGCGCTCGCGCTCTCGCGGGGCGCGTTCATGGAGTTGGTGCACTCCAACCCCCGCATCCTGGACGCGGTGATGCGCTCACTGGGCGGGCTGATCCGCCGGCTCACCGAGCAGAACGCCGACCACGTCTTCCTCGACCTGCCCGGTCGGGTGGCGAAGACGCTGGTGCGGCTGGCGGGCGAGAGCCAGGCACCGATGATCACGATCGAGCTCAACCAGAGTCAACTGGCCGAGATGGCCGGTGGCTCCCGGCAGAGCGTCAACCAGGCGATCGGCTCGTTCGCCAGCCGTGGCTGGCTGCGCACCGAGGGCCGCCGGATCGTGGTGACCGACGTGGCCGCGCTGCGCCGCCGCGCCGGCATGGCCGACCGCTGACCGACCGGCACGTCGCTCGGGCATCCGATCTGGACGGGCCCTATCCGTCGCCACCCACTCTCCTACCCGTACGCACGGCTGCGCCGGCTGCCAGTGGCAGCCGGCGTCACCGTGCTCGCGGTTCAGCGGGTGGGGTTCAGCGGGTCGGGCCGATCCAGCTGGTCGCGACCGGCTGGTAGCCGGGGCCCGCCCAGAAGCCCGGTCCGGCCCAGAATCCCGGCCCGGCCCAGATGCCCGGCCCGGCCCAGCCGCTCGCGGTGGTGGTGGTGGTCGTCGTCGTGGTCGCCATGTCGTCCTCCTGGTCGGTGTGTGGTGCTCGTTGCGCTTGTCTTGCCGAGGACGCTACGGCGTGGAGCGGTGGGACAAAATAGGACAAATCGACATCAATCACTGGCTGAAGAGCGGTTGTTGGCCCCCACACCGCGCTGACAAGGTTGCCGCGCCCGCCCCTGTTCCAGGGCCCGTGCCGACATACCCGCAGCAGTGAGGAGCCACCGGTCATGTCATTACTCCGCGGCAATGTCGCATTTCGTCGGTACTGGTCGGCGCGCCTGGTGTCGTACACCGGTGATCAGCTGGCCCGGACGGCGCTGCTGATCGCCGTCTACGACCGGCACGGCGGCGGCGCGGTCGCCCTGCTGCTGCTGGCCTCGACGGTGCCCCGGCTGCTCGGACCGTTGCTCGGCGCCCTGGCCGACCGCTTCGACCAACGCCGGCTGATGATCGGTTGCGACACCGCCCAGGCGTTGACGTACGTCGCCGTCGCGCTGCTCGCGCCACCCCTGCCCGTCCTGTTGGCGCTGATCACCGCGGCTACCACGGCCGCGACCGCGTTCACTCCCGCCGGGCGCAGCCTGCTCCCCCGCCTGGTCGAACGCGAGCAGCTACCGGCGGCGAACGCGCAACTCGCGACGGGCGTCAACATCGGGCTCGCTGCCGGGCCAGCCGTCGGCGGCCTCCTGCTGGCGACCCTCGGACTGACCGCCACGCTGCTCGTGGACGCGGCGACATTCGTTCTCTCCGCGCTGCTGATCGGCGGAGTCCGGGCGCTCTCGACGACCGGCGCGACCCGCCGGCCCGAGCCACTGCGGACGGTGCTGCGCGAAGGACTGCGGGTGGTCCGAGGGCACAGCGTCGTCCGTGCGGTCTCGGTCGGGTTCCTGGTGATGGTGATGTTCGCCGCGCTGGACAACCTCGCCATCGTCCCCCTCGGACGCGCCGAGCTGGGCGCCACCGAGGTCACGATCGGTCTGCTGGGCACCGCCTACGGCGTCGGCATGGTGCTCGGTCCGATGTGCCTGGCGAGAACCGGCGTACGCATCCGGATGGACCTGGTCCTCTACGGTGCGCTGCTCGCGCTCGGCGCCGGAACGCTTGTCACCGGCCTCAGCCCGGTGATCGCGCTCGCCATTGCCGGTCAGGCGGTGGCCGGCGTCGGCGCGGGCTGGCACAACGTCGCCGCCGACACCCTCATCCAGCAGAACGTGCCGGCCGAACGGCTCGGCGTGGTGTTCGGCACCGTCTACATGTTCCCGTACGCGGCGGAGGCACTGGCCTACGCCGTCGGCGCACCGCTGTTGGCGATGGTCGGGCCACGATGGGTGCTGGTCATCTCGGGGTTGGGTGTGCTGGCCACCCTGGCGCTGATCGCTCCCCTGCTCACCCGGGCCCTTGGGCTACGCCTGCCGACGCCGGGCAGGTTCGCAGCGGCCAACGGGTGAGACCGCCCGACGGGTGCGGCCGGTGGACCGAAGGCCCGCCGACCGCACCCGGGCGATCAGTTCTCCGTGCTGTCGGCCGGCGGCGCACCCGGCCCCGGCCCGATCTTCTTCGGATCGGTCGGCTTACCAGCCGTGGACGTGCTCGACGAGGTGGTCGTGGTCTCCCCCGACCCGCCCGACTGACCCTCAGGCTCTTCCACCATGCCCTGCTCCTCCAGTTCGGCGAGAGTGACCGCATCGACGTCGATCGTGTCGCCCGGCGCCCAAAGCGTGCCACCCGGATCGGTCCACGAGGCGGACAGTCGTACCTGCACGGAACTCTCCCTGACATGAAACTTCCTGGTACGGAACACTAACCCCGACCGATCGATGCCGTTGCCCGTCCGCACGTCGGGTACCCGACTGGCCGACCGGCCGCGATACTGACCTCTTTCGCCCACGGAGCTGAACATCGACCTCAAGTGTGGACACTGCGCGCGCGCGGCCGGGCCGGACGACCGCTTCTGCGGCGGGTGCGGCCAACCGCTTGGGGTCAACTGTGCGCACTGCGGGCACGCCAACAGCACCGAGGTCAACTTCTGCACCAGCTGTGGTCAACCGCTGCGCGACCACGCCGTCGCGGTGCAGGAGGACCGGCGTCAGGTCAGCGTGCTCTTCGTCGACATCGTGGACTTCACCAGCTACGCGGAGCGGGCCGACCCGGAGCAGGCCCGCAGTCTGCAGCAGACCTACTTCGCCACGGTGCGCCGGATCGTGCACCAGTACGGCGGGGTGGTCGAGAAGTACATCGGCGACGCGGCGATGGCGCTGTTCGGCGCGCCGGTGGCCACCGACAACGACGCGTTGCGGTGCGTCCGCGCCGGCCTGGAGCTGCAACGGAACCTGGCCCGCCAGCCCGCCGGTCCGCAGGCCCCGCTGAGCTTCCGGGTCGGCATCGCGACCGGCGAGGCCCTTGTCGACCTCTCCGCCACCCGCGACGGTGGGCAGGCCTTCGTGACCGGAGACGTGGTCAACACGGCCTCCCGCCTACAGGGGTTCGCCCCGCCCGGCGGTGTCGTGGTCGACGAGAGCACCTGGTCGGCCACCCGACACGAGATGGAGTACGCGGACCAACCACCGGTCACCCTGCGCGGCCGGTCCGCGGTGAGCAGGATCTGGCTGGCCGTCCAGGTGCGACCCCACCGGGACCCGCGCGGCGCCGAGCTGACCCCGATGGTGGACCGGGAGCACGAGCGAGGCCTGCTGGTCAACGCGCTGCACCGGATGGTGACCGAACGGACGTCCCAGTTGGTGACGGTGTTCGGCCCGGCCGGGGTGGGCAAGAGTCGGCTGTTGCGCGAGCTGGCCCGGCACGCCGGCAGCCTGCCCGGCCCGCCGATCACCTGGCTCGTCGGGCAGTGCCCGCCGTTCGGCGAGAACGTCACCTGGGCCGCCCTGTCGGACATCGTGAAGACCTGGGTGGGCGTGCCGGAGGTCGACGGCCCGACCGCGCTGCGCGAACGGCTACGGTCCCGGCTGGGACAGCTCGCCGACCCGCACGCGACCCGGCTGGCCGAGGCGCTCGGCCCGCTGATCGGCGTACCCGGTGAACGGCTCACCCCCGGTGAGACCGAGGCCGCCTGGCGGCGGTTCCTGATCACCCTGGCGACGACCGGCCCGACCGTCCTGGTCTTCGAGGACATGCACTGGGCGGACCAGCAGATGCTCGCCTTCGTCGAGCAGTTGGGCGCGTCAGCCCGCGGCGTACCGCTGCTGGTCGTGGCGACCGCCCGGCCGGAGCTGCGGGAACGGCATCCGGCCTGGACCGGCACGATCAGTGGCGCGATGTCCATCTCGGTGCCGCCGATGCACGACACAGACATCGACACGCTCTACTCGCTGCTCCTCGGGCAGGCGACGCTGCCGTCCAGCTCGCGTACCCCGCTGATCGAGTTCGCCGACGGCAACCCGCTCTACGCCCAGGAGTACGCCCGGATGCTGCTGGACGGCGGCCTGCTCGACGCGGTCGGTACGACCGCCCACCCCGACCTCGACGGCGGCGCGGAGATGCCCCGCACCGTGCAGGCGGTCATCGCCAACCGGCTCGACCTGCTGGACCCGGCCGACCGGGCGGTGCTCCAGGCCGCCGCCGTGGTCGGCGTGGTGTTCTGGGCCGCGCCGGTGGCGATGGCGTTGGGACGGCCGGTGGAGTGGGTGGAGCGCGCGCTGGACCGCCTGCAACGTCGCGACCTGGTGTACGAGCAGAGCACGTCGACGATGCCCGGAAAGTCCGAGTACCGGTTCCGGCACATCCTGGTACGCGACGTCTGCTACCAGCGACTGCCCAGGGCCGAACGGGTGCTGCGCCACCAACGCACCGCCGACTGGATGGCACAGCTCACCGACGACCGGCAGTACGACCTGGCCGAGGTGCTGGCCAACCATCGCTGGGCGGCCCACGAGATTGCCCGTACGGTCGGGCTGGACACCGCCCCCTACGCCCCGTCGGCGCGGGACGCGCTGCATCGGGCGGCCCGCCGCGCGTACGAGCTGCACGCGCTGGACACCGCCGCCGCGCTGGTCGGCCGGGCGCTGGTCCTGGACGTGGGGTCGGACCCGGCGCTGGAGCTGTTCGACGCCCAGCTGGCGTTCTATCGGGACGGGGACGCCTTCCTGGTGGCGGGGGGCACGGACCTCCTCTCCCGGCTGGCCGCGCGGCTCACCACGAGCGGCGACCGGACGGGGGCGGCGCGCGCGTGGACGCTGCTCGCCACCGCCGCCTGGAGTCGGGCCGACCGGTCGGCGACCCTGCACTGCCTGGACCAGGCGATCGGCATCTACGGCGACCTGCCGGACAGTCAGGAGAAGGCGGGCGCGCTGCTGGAGCTGGCCCGGGTGCACATGCTCAACGCGGAGACCGAGCCGGCGTGCACCGCGGCGCGGGCGGCGGCGTCCCTCGCCGAGCGGCTCCAGCTGCGCGAGGTCCAGGCCAACGCGCGGATCACTTTGGCCGTGGCGCGCTACCTGGCCGGCTCCGCCGAGGCGTTCGGGGAGCTGGCGGAGGTGACCGAGCACTGCCGGGTGGAACGGCTGACCAGTCGCCGCCGGGCGGTGCAGAACCTGGCCTGGGCGTTGCAGGAGGAGGGCGACCTGGCCGGCTCGGCCCGGTTGGTCGACGAGCAGCTCACCCTCGACCTGGGCGGCGAGCACAGCCTGGCCACCAGCTTCGCCGACCAGTGGGCGCGGTCGTACTACGCGGGTGACTGGACGGCGGCGCTGGCGATGGCAGCGGAGTCGACCCGGCGGCCGACAGCGGAGTGGGATCTGCACATCGTGGCGGTGTCGGGTTGGATGCGCGGTCTGGCCGGAGCCGAGTTGGTCGGACCCGACGGGCCTGACGACACAGCGGGGTCGGACGCACCGGGCGGGGATCTCATCGAGCAGGCGCTGGTCGCGGCGCGGCGTACCGGATTCCACCGGGTGCTGCGCTCCACCCTGGCGCACGCCGCCCTCTGCCGGGCGGCGCAGGGTCGCCGCGACGAGGCGATGGCGCTGCTCACGGAGCTGGACGAGGACTGGCAACGGACCCGGATGATTCCGTTCGCGGAGTGGGTGCCGGCCGTCGGGCACGTCGCCGGGGTGCTCGGCGCGGACGCGGCCCGGCTGGTCCGGCAGTTGCTCGACCGGGCGCCCCGGACGACCCCGTGGGCTCACGCGGCCGGTCAGGTCGCCGACGCCACGTTGGCCCGGCACGCCGGGGACTCATCGACGGCGGCGAACCTGCTCCGCTCGGCGGCGGCGAGCTACGCCCGGATGAGCGACGTGACCGACGAGATCATCACGCTGGCGCTTGCCATCGGCCCGCTTGCCGAGACGGACCCACCCGCCGCTGAGGCGACCCGGGCCCGCCTGCACGACTTCGCCAGCCGCCACCACGCCCCCGCCCTGCTGCACCTGCCCTGACCGCCGACCGGGGCCGGTGGCGGCGGTGGCGGCGGCGGCGGCGGTGGCGGTGGCTCAGGCGGCCAGCGGCGTCGGGACGGGCTGCTTGAGCTTCTGGGCGTAGACGTCCACGTACTCCCGGCCGGAGAGTTCCATCAACTCGTACATGATCTCGTCGGTGACCGCGCGCTCGACGAACCGGTCGCCGGCCAGCCCGGAGTAGCGGGAGAAGTCCAGCGGCGCCCCGAACCGGATCCGCACCCGATCGATCTTGGGGATGAGCTTGCCGGGGGGCTGGATCTCGTCGGCGTTGAGCATCGCCACCGGCACCACCACCGCGCCGCTCTCCAGGGCGAGCCGGGCCACCCCGGTCTTGCCCCGGTAGAGCCGTCCGTCCGGGGAGCGGGTGCCCTCGGGGTAGATGCCGGCCACTCCCCCGGCCCGCAGCACCTGCAACTGGGTGTCCAGGGCGGCGCGCGCGGCCCGACCGCCGGAGCGGTCCACCGGAATCGTGCCGGTGCCCACGAAGAACATCTTGGTCAGCCAGCCCTTGATTCCCTTGCCGGTGAAGTACTCGGCCTTGGCGACGAAGGTGACCTTCCGGGCGGTGATCAACGGCGTGAAGATCGAGTCGGAGAAGGAGAGGTGGTTGCTCGCCAGGATCACCGGACCGGTCGCCGGGACGTTGCGCAGGCCCTCCACCTGCGGGCGGAAGATCAGCTTGAGCAGCGGACCGAGAATGACGTACTTCAGCAGCCAGTAGAGCACCGGCGTCCCTTCCCATGGTGTGCTCGCGACAGCGCCAGCCGTCGTCGCCGACGAGCCTACGAAGCGAGCGCTCTCACCACAACGGACCAAGCTCGTGGCGGACGTATCGCCTCGACTTTCCTACCCCTTGCATGCCGCGGGCGGCTTTGAGGAACCGCGCGACGGGGCCGGCCAAGCGAGGGCTGATGCCCGGGACAGATTCATCAGGACGGAACTGTTCGATCACTTGTTCCGAATGGTTCCGAACAGGCTTTCGCTTGTCCGACTGCGCCGCCTCCGCAAAAGCTGATTGCAACAGCCGCCGTCCCGCCGCGGAGGCTGTCGCAGTAATCGGCGGAGATCACAGATTGGATCTGGAATGAATCTAAGAACTCTCGGCGCTGCCGCCACACTGACGCTCGGCTTGGCCGTACTGGCGCCCGCACCGGCACTGGCCTCGGCACATGCGCCAACCGCGACCGTCACCATGTCCGTGATTTCGGCGGCGGCGCAGGCCGCCGGCCCTGACGTCGACTGCCCGCGCATCCACACGACCGGCCAGTACGCCTACACCTGGTGCCGCGTCTACGGGGGACAGGTCCGACTGCGGGCGGACTGCAACGGCGCGCCCGACAAGTACTCCGGATGGGCGGCGCCGAAGGCCGGCAATCCGACCCAACGGCTTCAAGCCGGTCCTTGCATCTTCGGCGTCGGTGGAGCCAGCAGCATCGAATGGCGTCCGTAATGCAGTCGTTCAGCCCGCATCCCAGGCGTCGAAACTTTGAAGGAGATGTTCCATGAAACGTACGCCAAAGCTAGCTGCGGCCTTGCTTCCTATCGTGGCGTCAGCCGCCATGGCGTTCGCCGGCGGCCCAGCATCAGCCGCTGAACCGATCACGGCGGCCCATGCGGACCGTGCAGGAACATCGACCACCGCGGTCGCGGAAACCCTGGCCCGGTACACCGTCACCGTCCGCTGCCACGTGGTCCGCATCAAGGACACCACCGTCGTGGACGTCATTTACGGCACTGGCACCGGAACGACGTACAACAGCGCCAAATTGAACGCCGAGAAGGACGCCAACCGCAAGGTGCCGCCGGGTCACTACAAGCGGCACTGTCACCCGGTCTGAGCCGGTAGCCTGGCTCCTCGGCGGTAACTCCCCCAAAGGAGGCGGCATGGTCGGGCAACCGTCCATCTGGGAACTTCGCGTCGGCATCTATGCAAGCGCAGAAGACGCCCGCGCCTTGGTGGACCAGATCGCGGCCCTGCTGTGCCCCGATGACGTCCACCCGGGCCCGTGTCCGGTGCCGTGGTCCATCGACCTGCTCACGGATACCGATCTCCCTGCTGGCCTGCACGACGGTCTCGTGGAGCAGTACCGCGTCGAACGACAATGACACCGGGTAAAGCACCAGGACGCCGGCCAGAGCCGACTGGCGGGGGTCGGAAGCGGGCTGCCGCAGTTCAGCACTTGATCGAAGGGGCCGAGCCGTTCAGACGGCTCGGCCCCGCTGCGGTCCATGATCCGCCAATACGGGGTCGGGGTCCGCGTCGGTTGGGCCATTTGACGGCGGCTTCGTCTCCCACTCCGGCCCCGGCGGTCCCGCTCCAGACCTGACCTGACATCGCGGTCACAGCGAGATCAAGCGGGCGGTCGGCGAGTCGGCGAGAAGCGCCATACCCGGAGACCTCCTGTTGGCAAGGATTAGCAAAAACGGACAAAGGAGCCCCGCCGCGACCTGCGGGAGCAGCCGTGACTTTGGAAGACGCGACACAACGCACTCCCGGAACCATGCCCTGACGTGTCACGATTCAGAGCACGGCGTGCGGACTGGCGCCGAAGGGCAGCGGTGGCCGCGCCGGAAGGCGCGTTAAAGGGGGATGTCCGGGTGTCAGCGGGTGGGGCCCGCCGGGGACGGCGGGACAACGGGCTCGACGCGAACGAGTACGCCGTCGTCGGCGACGTCGATCCGCGCGTCGGTGAGCACCTGCTCGACGTGCTGGCCGCCGGTGGGATCGCCGCCTACCTCCAGCCCTCCGCCGACCTCAATCCGGTCACCCGCACCACCACGGTGCCGGCCCGACCGGTCGACCGGCTCTACGTCGACCGCTCGCACCTGACCACCGCCCGGGACTACCTGACCCAGCTCGCCGACGAGACCACTCCGGAGCAGCCACCGGCGCGCGACGAACCGGACATCGACGCCGAGTGGGCACGTATCGTGGCGGGCTTCCACACCACCTCCACGCCCGGTGACAACCCGTGGCCGGCCTCGGAGGACGTGGACGAGCGGGACACCCGGGACGAGTCGACCTCCGGGTCGCTGACCCGCTCCGGCACCGACGAAGCGGGTCCGACCGCCACCGACGTTCGTCGGCTGCCGTCCGCGACGGACATCTCCGGAATCTCGGTGGGGCGCGGCACCCGACCGGACGAGCCGTCGCTGCTGGACGGGTTGGACACCTTCGGCGCCGACCTGCCCGACGACGAGGACGACGAGGGCTACCACCCACCACCACCGCCGCCGCTGCCGCGGGTCAGCAAGTACGCGGTGATCGGCGTGCTCGGGGTGGTCGTCGGGTTCGTGCTGTTCCTCTTCCCGTGGCTGCTCCCGATCGACCGCTCGGCGGTCACACTGTTCGGGTTCACCGGCATCCTGGCCGGTTTCGTCACGCTGATCTGGCGGCTGCGCCCCGGCGACGAGGACGAGGACGACCCGGACAACGGCGCCGTCGTCTGACGGTCGGCCCGCATCCCGAGACAGCAGCGCCCCGCCGGGCGCGTAACAGTGGTGTAACTTACTGTCAGTAGGAATACCGCTGTACGTCACTTCCCCCGCTGACTGACCGGTTTTTCCTTGCTCGCGGCGGTCAGTCCTCTGCTGATCGGAATGCCCGAGATGCGACAGAGTTCTCTCGTGGTGGTGGCCAACCGCCTCCCCATCGACGACAACCAGGCCCCCGACGGGGCCTGCGAGTGGCGGCGCAGCCCGGGTGGGTTGGTCAGCGCGCTGCTCCCGCTCCTGCGACACACCCCGGCCACCTGGGTCGGCTGGGCCGGTGGCACCGGGCCGGCCCCCGCCCTGCCGGACGTGGACGGCGTGCGCATGCACACCGTCGCGCTCACCCCGGAAGACCTGCGCGACCACTACGAGGGGTTCGCCAACGCCACCCTCTGGCCGCTCTACCACGACTCGGTGGAGCAGCCGCAACACCACCGCCGGTGGTGGGAGGCGTACCAGCGGGTCAACCAGCGCTTCGCCGAGGCGACCGCGGAGGTGGCCGAGCCGGGCGGGGTGGTCTGGGTGCAGGACTACCACCTGCAACTGGTCCCCGGTCTGCTGCGCACCCTCCGCCCGGACCTGCGCATCGGGTTCTTCCTGCACGTCCCGTTCCCGCCGCCGGAGTTGTTCATGCAACTGCCCCGCCGGGCCGAACTGCTGCGCGGCATGCTCGGCGCCGACCTGGTCGGCTTCCAACGGGGGCAGGCGGCGCACAACTTCGCCCAGTTGGTGACCCGGGTGCTGGAGTTGCCGGCCACCGACCGGCGGATCGGCATCGACGACCGGGTCGTCCGCATCGGCGCTTTCCCGGTCTCCATCGACACCGCCGAGATGGCCGCGCTCGCCGACCGCCCGGACGTTGCCGCCCGGGCCCACCGGCTCCGTCAGGACCTCGGCGATCCCCGGCAGGTCGTCCTCAGCGTGGACCGGATGGACTACACCAAGGGCATCGAGCAGCGCCTCAAGGCGTACAGCGAGTTGCTCGCCAGCGGCGACGTCAAGGTCCGCGACACCGTGCTGGTGCAGGTCGCCATGCCGAGCCGGGAACGCGTCGGCCAGTACCAGATCCTGCGCGAACGCATCGAACGCGAAGTCGGCCGGATCAACGGCGAGTTCGGCCGGGTCGGTGAGCCGGCGATCCACTACCTCACCCAGCCCTTCGACCGGGCCGAGTTGGCCGCGCTCTACCGGGTCGCCGACGTGATGGCGGTGACCCCGCTACGCGACGGAATGAACCTGGTCGCCAAGGAGTACGTGGCCGCGCGGGTCGACGACACCGGCGCACTGCTGCTCAGCGAGTTCGCCGGCACCGCCGCCGAGCTGTCCCAGGCGTACCTGGTCAACCCGCACGACCTGGAAGGGCTCAAACAGGCCCTGCGCGCGGCGCTGCGGGCCGACCCGGCCGACAGCATGCAGCGGATGCGGGCCATGCGCGCCCACCTGCACCAGCACGACATCCGGGCCTGGGCCCGCTCCTACCTGCGTGCCCTGGACGAGGGCGGCGCCCTGATCAGTCGCCTGACCGGCACCGACACCGACGGCCCCGCTCGGGTGCCCCGACCGGCCACCCCGACGGGCAGCCCGGCCGGCCACCAGGCCGGCGGCTGACCGCCGGCGGCCCGGCTGCTCAGTGCGCCGCCGGTTCCTTCTCCAGCCAGTCCAGGATCGCGTCGATCGGCTCCGCCCACCGCGCATCCAGCATCAGGTCGTGGCCCATCCCGGGAAAGAGCAGCGGGGCCGACCCGTAGCGGCGGGCCACCCGGGTCAACGTCGACGCCGGCACCACCCGGTCGTCCGGGCTGCCCAGCACCAACACCGGGGGCGCGCCCACGGCCGGCTCGGCCTCCGGCTCGCCCAGCAGCGCCCACTGGGCCCGCCGACCCGCCCGACCGAGGCGTCCCACGTACCGCCGGGCCTCCTCGTCGGGCAACTCGCGGCTGAACAACTGCCCCCGGTTGAGCCGCAACGGCCCGCCGAACACCGCCGGCAACGTACCCGCCGGGTTGCGGCGCAACGCCGCGCCCAGCACTCCCCAGCCGCCGAAGACCGGCGCCACCAGCACCGCGCCCCGCGCCGGGTAGCGGGCCAACGCGTGTGCCACCACCAGCGCCCCCGCGCCGTGCCCCACCAGCACCGCCTGCCGCGGCAGGCTCGCGGCCACCTGGACCACGTCGTGGGCGTACGCCCGCAGCGTCGCCTCCGGCGCCGGCTCGCTGCCACCGTGCCCGCGCAGGCTCACCGCGTACGCCGGGAACCCCCGCGACGCCACGTGACCCAACCAGTGCTCGGCGAACGCCCACGCGCCGTGCCCGAACCCGGGTACGAACAGCAGAGGCGGCCGCCCCTGCTCCAGTTCGGGGACCGCGCTGAGCACCTCCCGCCGGGCCGGCCGGACCGGCCGGGACCACTCCCGACCCCGCATGATCCGCAGCTCGCTACTCGCGCTCACCGTGCCAGCCTTTCGTTCGCGACTGCGGGGCTCGCAAGCTCACTCCTCGCGCTCACCACATGCCAGCCTTTCGTTCGCGACTGCGGGGCTCGCAAGCTCACTCCTCGCGCTCACTTGCCCTCCAGCTCGACCAGGGCGCGTTGGATGGCGCGCAGATAGTCGGCGTGCCCGACCTCGAACCAGTGCCGGCTGCTGTCCTTGACCGGCCCGGAGTACCGCTCCCCCGCCCGGTCCCGCACCCGGGCCGCGAACGCAGTGGCCCGTTCCGGCCGGTCCCGGCGGGCCTGGAGCAGCCGGGCGAAGAGCACCGTCTGCCAGTGCGACAGGGTGAACAACCCGGAGTCCGGTTGCAGCAGGCCGGCGACGGCCAGCGTCGGGTGCCCCGGCGTGAACGCGTTGAGCCACAGCGTGGGCCGGCCCGCGCCCGCGCTGTCACCGAACACCGACGCGTCGAGGAACTCGAAGCGCGGCAGGTAACCGGTGGCGAAGACGACCACCTCGGGGTCGATCTCGCGGCCGTCGGCCAACTCCACCGCGTACGGGTGGAACCGGGCGACGTCCGGCACGGGGCCGATCCCGCCGTGGCCCACGTAGTACACGAGCTGGCTGTTCGCGATCGGGTGCGTCTCGTACACCCGGTGGTCGGGCTTGGGCAGGCCGAAGCGGGTCAGGTCACCGACGGTCAGCCGCAGGGTCCAGTGGTAGAGCCACTGCCGTACCCGCAGCGGCACCCGCAGCGCCAGGAGGGTGTCGTTCACCTGGTCGGCGGGGCGACCGAGCACGTACTTCGGCGCGTACCAGTAACCCCGGCGGGTGGAGTGCCAGCAGCGCGACGCCTGCTGGGCGGCCTCGACGGCGATGTCGCAGCCGGTGTTGCCGGCACCGACCACCAGCACCCGCTTACCGCGCAGCTGCGCCGGGTCCTTGTAGGACGAGGCGTGCATGATCTCGCCGCGGAACTCCTCCAGGCCCTCGTAGCGGGGCAGCTTCGGCGACCAGTTGTGGCCGTTGGCGATCACCACGGCGGCGTACCGGGCGGTGCGTTCGGGGCCGTAACCGCCGGTGGAGCGGGTGGTCACGTCCCACCGGTCCCCCTCGACGGGCTCGACCCGGATCACCTCGGTGCCGAACCAGATGTGCGAACGCAGGTCGAAGTGGTCGGCGTACCGCTCGAAGTAGGACAGCAGCTGACCGTGGTGCGGGTAGTCCGGCCAGGAGTCCGGCATCGGGAAGTCGGGGAACTGGGTGAACGGCTTCGACGAGATCAGGTGGGTGCTGGCGTAGACAGGGCTGCGGTCGTGGCGCCAGTTCCAGGCGCCGCCGACGCCCGTCTCCCGCTCGTAACAGTCCACGCCGAACCCGTGCTCACGCAGGTTCTTGATGGCGGTCAACCCGCTGGCCCCGGCCCCGATGACGCAGACCGTGTCGCCCCGGTCGGAGACCGGGCGCCCGTCGCTGTTCGCCGTCGGCGAGGTCGCCTCCGGGTCGGGCCGGCCGTGGTCGGTGGAGGTGGACACCGGGGACATCTCCTTTGGTACGGCAGGCGTGCCGGTCGCCGCGAAATCCTCTCCACAACCGGGCCGGATGTCCAGTCCTGAGCCGGAGGCGCCGACGGTCGAGCCGGGGTCGGGGGTCAGCCGGTGGAGGGCAGCAGCAGGTCGACCAGGACCGGGAAGTGGTCGCTGGCCCGGCGGGTCTGCGGGGTGTCCACCACGTCGTAGTCGACCACTGTGATCCTCGGGTCGACGAAGAGCGCGTCGATGCGTCGGCGCGGGTCGGCGCAGGAGTAGGTGAGCCGCTCGGCCCGGTCGGCGGCCACCGCGGCGTCGGTCAACCCGCGCGACACGGTGGCCCAGGCCGGCCCGTCCGGACCCTCGTTGAGGTCCGCCCCGGCCAGCACCGGGCTGGTCGCCGCGTCCAGACCGCGCTTGAACTCGGCGGCCTGCGAGGGCCGCTCGGCCGGGTCGGTGGACAGGTGCGAGCCGGCGACGGTGAACCGGGCGTCACCGACGCGGCAGTCGGCGTACGCGGCGCCGCGCAGGTGCCGGCCCGGGGTCAGCGGAAAGCGCTGGCAGCGGGTGCCGAGCACCTGGACCCGCAGGCTGGTCAGGAGCAGGTTGCCCAGCGCGGGCAGCCCACCGGCGGCCACCACCAGACCGAACGACTCGGCCAACGTGGCGGACTTCTGCCGCCACCGGAACCGGCGCGGCCCCTCCTGCACGATCACCACGTCCGGCGTCGCGGCCCGGACCACGGCCGCCAGCGCGGCGGTGTCGTCGCGCTGGCTGTGGACGTTGTACGACACCACGCGCAGCGGCACGCCCATCCCCGACCGCCTCAGATCCGGCGGGCCAGGTCGGCGGCGCCGATCACCCCGGCGCTGTTGCCCAGCTCCGCCGGGAGCACCTCGGCCACCGGCAGGCGACCGCGTTGGGCGAGCGCGTCGAGGTACGAGCGGCGGGTGGGGCCGAGCAGCAGGTCACCGGCGTCGATCACGCCGCCGCCGACCACCAGGGTCTGCGGGTCGAGGATCTGCGCCATGTCGGCGAGGCTGGTGCCCAGCCACCGGCCGATCTGGGCGAACGCCTCGGCGGAAACCGGGTCGCCGCCCTGCGCCGCGGCGGTCACCATCGGGCCGGTGATCGCCTCGGCCTCACCGCCGGCCAGCTTCAGCAGTGCGGTGGCGCGGTTGGGCTCCTGCCGGGCGCCGGCCCGGGCGAAGCGGACCAGGGCGCTGCCGCTGGCGTACTGCTCGATGCAGCCCAGCCGGCCACAGCCACACTGGTGCCCGTCCGGCACGGCCAGCATGTGGCCCAGTTCCGCGGCGATGCCGTGCGCGCCGCGCATCAGGTCGCCACCGAGGACGACGCCGCCGCCCACACCGGTGCCGATCGTGAACATGATCATCGAGTCGTCGGCGTCGCGGGCCGCGCCGTAGCGGAACTCGGCCCACGCGGCGACGTTCCCGTCGTTCTCCACGATCACGGGCAGCCCGATGGCCTCGCTGACGTACTCGCGCAGCGGTTCGTCACGCCAGGCCAGGTTGGGCGCGAAGAGCACAGTCGAACGGCTGGCGTCGATCCAACCGGCCGCGCCGATGCCGACGGCCTCGATGGTCCGCCCGGCAGCCAGTTCGCCGACCAACTCGATGATGACGTCGCGGGTCTTGGCCACGTCATCGGCGGGAGTGTCCCGTCGGGTCTGCACGAGGACCGTGCCGGTGTCGTCCACGACACCGCCGGCCACCTTCGTGCCACCGACGTCGACTCCGATGGTCAGCGTCACCGCTACCGCCCCCCTCTGCTGTGCTGTCCGGCCCGGGTCCCGGCCCAGTGCCGGTCCGGGTCGGAAGGTCCCGCGCTCAGGCGCCGTCGCCCGATGCTTCCGCGTCGGCGTCGTCGGGCACCCGCGATGCGGGCACCACGGGACGGGTGGTCGGCGCCGGTACGGTCGCCGTCCCGGCCTCGTCGACGGGTGGTACGGCGGCCGGGGCGAGTGGGTCCGCCGTCCGGGTGGCGACCGACCAGACATCCCGCTCCGGCGCCGGCTGAGAATCATGCCCGGTACGGGTGGCATCGCGCCACACGTGCTCGTCGACGGTCGCGGTGGGCGGGCCGCTCGGGGGTGGCTCGGGGAGCACGTCGTCGGTGCTCGCGGCGGGTGCCGGTGAGGACGGGGTGGCCGGCTCGGCGGCCGGCTCGGCGGTCCCCGGCGCGGACGGTTCCGCCGGCGAGAACGCGCGGAGCAGGCTGGCGACACCCGCGGCGAGGTCACCGGCGCCGGTCGCGAGCCGTTCGGCGAATTCCGGACTCGGGTCCCGCAACGCGGCGATGCCCCGACAGACCGGGCAGACGCAGCATTCGGCCGAACCGGTGGCGAAAGCACCACCGGTGCCGGAGCGGGCGTCCGGACCCGCGCTGTGACCGAGGACACCGGACAGCATCCCGCCCAACGAGCCGAGCGCGCCGCCCGCCGAGCCGGCGGAGGCCAGTCGCGCCCCTGCCAGCAGGGTGGCGACCAGCCGCTCCGCCTCTTCCCGGGCCGAACCCGGATCCGTTCCGCCCACCGTCGGCTCCTCTACCGTGCCACCGGACACGTCACTGCGCCGCACCGGTTGCTTCTACCCGGCGCTTGAGCTGCTTCAACGCGGTGTCCATGATCATCTTTTCGGCCTTGCGCCGAAACATCCCGAGCATGCCGACCGACAGGTCGACCTCCAGCGTGTAGGTCACCGTCGTGCCGCCGTCCGGGTTACCCACCAGGTCGTACGAACCACGCTGGGCCTTCTGCATCTTCGAGGGGGCGACCAGGTGCCACTCGATCCGGGACAGGTCCTCGGCGTACTCGTAGGCGAGCACGTACTCGTCGGCCATCACCCCGGCGTCGATGGTGAAACGCACCTGACTGGCGTAACCGTCCTCGTACTCCTCGATTACCTCGGCACGACGCACCGCGTCGGTCCACTCCGGGTAGCGCGCGAAGTCGCAGATGACCGCCGTCACCCGATCCGGTACGGCGCCGATGATGATCGACTGGGTGGAGGAGTCCGCCATGGGGGGAGGCTACCCGGCGAGTACCGCCCGGCACGCTGCGCCGCCCCCGGCGCTCGGCAGGACCCATACCCGCTGGCCGTTGGCAGGGTGCCCTTCCTCACCGGGTAGGTTTCGACACAACCGACGCCCATGGCGACGACCAGCCCGACCAGCCCGACCAGCCCGACCAGTGCGAGCACGAAGGAGTGCAGGTGCGCGAGTTCTCCGTCCCGCCGATCGTCACCGTTGGCGACGCGGCCAACCTCACCGATCCGGTCTGGGACAACGCCGAAGTCGCGCCCGACGCCGCCCAGTTCGCCCGCCCCACTCCGCGCGCCGACGGCACCGTCACCGAATGGACCGAGGTGACCTGTCTCCAGTTCCGCGACGAGGTGACCGCCGTGGCCCGCGGGTTGATCGCCGCCGGCATCGAACCGGGCGTCCGGGTCGGGCTGATGAGCCGCACCCGCTACGAGTGGACGCTGCTGGACTACGCCATCTGGACCGTGGGCGCGGTGACAGTGCCGATCTACGAGACGTCCAGCGCTGAGCAGACCGCGTGGATCCTCGAGGACTCCAACGCGGTCGCCGTCGTGGTGGAGACCGAGGCGCACGCCGCCCTGGTCGCCGGTGTCCGGCACCGGCTGCCCGAGCTGGGCCAGGTCTGGCAGATCGATGGCGGCGGGGTCGACGAGCTGGTCACCACCGGCGCCTCTGTCGAGCTGGCCGAGGTCGAGCGGCGACGCAAGGCCGTCCGCGCCGGCGACCTGGCCACGATCATCTACACCAGCGGCACCACCGGCCGGCCCAAGGGTTGCGTGCTCACCCACCGCAACATGTACGCCGACATCGCCAACGCCGTGCCGGTGCTACCGAACCTCTTCAACGCCGGCGCGAGCACCCTGCTCTTCCTCCCGCTGGCGCACGCCTTCGCCCGGCTCATCCAGATCGGCGTCGTGCAGGCGCGAGTCACCATGGCGCACTGCGCGGACACCAAGAACCTGGTCGCCGAGCTGCAGGCGTTCCGGCCGACCTTCGTGCTCTCCGTACCCCGGGTCTTCGAGAAGGTCTACAACGCCGCCAAGCAGAAGGCCGAGGCGGACGGCAAGGGCGGCATCTTCGCCCGCGCCGAGCAGGTCGCCATCGCGTACAGCGAGGCGCTGGAGACTCCGGGCGGACCGGGCCTGGCGCTGCGCGCCCAGCACGCGGTCTTCGACCGGCTGGTCTACCGCAAGCTGCGTGCCGCGCTCGGCGGACGGTGCCGGGACGCGATCTCCGGCGGGGCGCCGCTCGGCGCCCGTCTGGGTCACTTCTTCCGGGGCATCGGCGTGACGGTCCTGGAAGGCTACGGCCTCACCGAGACCTCGCCCGCTGCCGCATCGAACCAGCCCACCGCCACCCGGATGGGCACCGTCGGTCGTCCGTTCCCGGGCGTGACCGTGCGGATCGAGGACGACGGCGAGATCCTGCTCTCCGGTGAGTTGATCTTCCAGGGTTACTGGCGCAACGAGACCGCGACCGCCGAGGCGATCAGCGCCGACGGTTGGCTCCGCACCGGCGACCTGGGCCAGCTCGACTCCGACGGCTACCTGAGCATCACCGGTCGCAAGAAGGAGCTGATCGTGACCGCCGGCGGCAAGAACGTCGCCCCGGCGGTGCTGGAGGACCTGGTCCGCGCGCACCCGTTGATCAGCCAGTGCGTCGTGGTCGGTGACGCCAAGCCGTTCATCGCGGCGCTGGTCACCGTCGACGAGGAGGCGCTGCCGACCTGGTTGGAGAACGCCGGGTTGCCCCTCGACACCACCGTCGAGCAACTGCGCGAGCACGAGGGCCTCCGCAAGGAGATCCAGGCCGCAGTCGACGCCGCGAACCAGGCCGTGTCGAAGGCCGAGGCGATCAAGGTGTTCCGGGTCCTGCCCCACGACTTCACCGAGGCGACCGGCGAGCTGACCCCGTCGCTCAAGGTCAAGCGCCAGGTTGTCCACAAGACGTACGCGGCGGAGATCGCCGATATCTACCGAGGCTGACTACCATCCGTCACGTGCCCGCATCCACAGCCACCGCCCCGCACCCGCATCCCCTCGCCGCGGCCGCCCGCGTGGTGATGCTGGCGCTGGTCGCCATCCTGACCCTGTTCGCCACCCGCGACGTCACCCAGCTGTGGTGGATCGCGCTGCTGGCGGTGGCCGGGCTGCCGTCGCTGCTGGCACCGCAGCACCGGCTGGTCGGCCCGCTGAGCCGGGTGGCCGAGGTGGTGGTGCTGGGGCTGGCCGCGAGCCACGTCGCCGCGGTGGCGTCCATTGGTGGCACCGTCGACGGCCTGGGCGCCTCGGCGGTGCTGCCGTACCTGGCGGTCCCGGTGACCGTCACCGCGCTGCGCCGCCGCTTCCCGGAGGGTGCCGCGCTGCTCGTGGTCACCGCCGCCACTTTGCTGCTCAGCGGCGCGCTGACCCGGGTCGACGGTGGCCTTCAGCTCGGCCAGCCGGGTTACCTCGCGGTCTGCGCGCAGTGGCTGATCCTGGCAGCGTTGGGGCTCTACGCCGCCGGCACTCTGCACCAGGTGATGGCGGTGCGCGGTGAGGGCAAACCCCAGCCGTACGCCGAGGCGACCCGGCTGCTGACCCAACTGCGGACGGTGGCCCGGCAACTGCCCGGAGCGACCCTGGACCCCGGCGGCATCTCCGAGCACCTGCTGGAGGAGCTGCGGACGGTGGCCCGCGCGGACCGGGGCGCGGTGCTGTCGGCCAGCGGCGGCGGTCGCCTCGTGGTGCTCGCCCAGGCCGGCGTCGACCGGGTGGACTGGGAGACGACGCTGGACGCGGACTCGGCGATCGCCGACGCCTGGGCCACCCAGCAGGCCACCACGGCCGCCCGGTCGCAGTCCCGCTCGCACCGCGGCGGCGACGTGTCCGCGCTGATCGTTCCGCTGGTCGCCGGGGTGCGCACGGTGGGGCTCGTGGTGCTGGAGGCCGACGCCACGCAGGCGTACCCACCGCCGGTGGTGTCCCGGGTGACCGCGCTGACCCGCCCGGCCGCGCTGCGGCTGGAGGCGGCACTGCTCTTCGACGAGGTGCGCTCGCTGGCCACCAACGAGGAGCGGCAGCGGCTGGCCCGGGAGATCCACGACGGGGTGGCCCAGGAACTGGTGATGGTCGGCTACGGCATCGACAACGCCCTGGCCACCGTCTTCGACGACGCCGACGAGACCGCCGAAGCCCTGCGTACGCTGCGCGGCGAGGTCACCCGGGTGATCCAGGAGCTGCGGCTGAGCCTCTTCGAGCTGCGCAGCGAGGTGGACCGGCAGGGTGGGTTGGCCGCGGCGATCGCCGAGTACGCGCGCACCGTGGGCGCGTCCGGCGGGCTGCGGGTGCACCTCTCGCTGGACGAGTCCACCGCCCGGCTGCCGGCCGCCACCGAAGCCGAGTTGCTGCGCATCGCGCAGGAGGCGGTGACCAACGCGCGCAAGCACGCCGGGGCGTCGAATTTGTGGGTCACGTGCGAGATCGACCCCCCGTACGCGCAAATAGAAGTGTCGGATGACGGTCAGGGGATGGCTGACCAGCGCCCGGACGGACGGTACGGTCTTGCGATCATGGCCGAGAGGGCGGAACGTATCCGGGGCCGGTTGGAGATCAGGCCGCGGCAACCCAGCGGCACGACCGTGGCGGTGGTTCTCGGCACCTCGGCCCGGCGCGATAACGTGCGCGGCAGCGCAGCACCAGAAGGGGAGTAACCCGAGGATGACCACAAGTCCGATACCGGCCACCCGTACCAAGGTCCTCCTTGTCGACGATCATGACCTGATTCGCAAGGGTTTGCGGCACGCCTTCGAGCGCGACCGCCAGTTCGAGGTCGTCGGTGAGGCGGCCACGGCGGCGGAGGGAGTACGCCAGGCCGGCGCCTTGCAGCCGGACGTGGTGATCATGGATCTGCGGCTGCCCGACGGCAGCGGCCTGGAGGCCACCCGCGCACTGCGTAAGTCCAGCGCGTCGATGGGCATCGTGGTCCTGACCATGTACGCCGGCGACGACCAGCTCTTCGGCGCCCTGGAGGCCGGCGCGAGCGCCTTCGTGCCGAAGACCGCCCCGGCCGACGAGGTGGTGGCTGCCGCACGGCACGCCGCCTCCTCCCCCAGCGCGTTCACCGCGGCCGACCTGGCCGAGGCGATGAAGCGCCGGCTCGCCCCGTCCGGCCCGCAGTTGTCTCCCCGGGAGGGGCAGGTGCTGCGGCTGCTCGCGGACGGCATGAGCGTGGCGGGCATCGCCAAGCAGCTGTTCGTCAGCGAGTCCACGGCGAAGACGCACATCTCGAAGCTCTACGAGAAGCTCGGCGCGGCCAACCGGGCTCAGGCCCTGATGACCGCGCTGCGGCTGGGCCTGCTCGAGGCACCGGACGCGCCGAAGTTCTGACCTGCCTCCCGCTCGTCGAGCGGGACGACGCGACCGACGGTCCGCGCCAGCTTCTGCCGGCGCGGACCGTCGCGCATCGACCGACGTCGGCGGGCAACCTTCGGCGCGCTATGGTCTGGCGTGCGTGGCGGGTGCACAATACCCGCGCGGGCGATGATGCTCGCGTCGCGGATTCCGAGGGGTGAAACGCATGCAGCGGCCGGACTGGGCACCCGACACCATCGACATCGAGCGCCCGAGCGTCGCGCGGATGTACGACTACTACCTCGGCGGCTCGCACAACTTCGCCGCTGACCGGGCCGCCGCGCAGGCCATGGTCGCCGCGGTGCCCGAGGCGCCGTTGATGGCCCAGGCCAACCGGGCGTTCCTGCGCCGCGCCGTGCACCACCTCGCCGACGCCGGCATCCGGCAGTTCCTGGACATCGGTTCGGGCATCCCGACGGTCGGCAACGTGCACGAGATCGCCCAGCAGCTCGACCCCCGGTCGCGAGTGGTCTATGTGGACGTCGACCCGGTGGCGGTGGCGCACAGCCGCGAGATCCTCGCCGGCAACGAGCAGGCCGCAATCGTGCAGGAGGACCTGCGCAACCCGGAGGCGATCCTGGCCCATCCGGACGTCCACAAGCTGCTCGACCTGAGCCAACCGGTGGCCGTGATGATCGTGGCCGTCCTGCACTTCGTCCCCGATGACGACCGGCCGGCGGAGCTGCTGCGGACGCTGCGCGACGCGTTGGCGCCCGGCAGCTACCTGGTGCTGTCGCAGGCCAGCGACGACGGGCGCAGCGAGGACGAACGCGCCGAGGCGGAGCGGGTCTACCGGCGCACCGACAACCCGCTGTCGGTGCGCAGTCGCGCCGAGCTGACCGCGCTCTTCGACGGCTTCGAGCTGCTCGACCCGGGCGTGGTCTGGGTGCCCCAGTGGCGACCGGACACCCCGGAGAGCGCGGAGGACGCCGAGCGCGCGGTCTTCATGGGCGGCGTCGGGCGCCTCGGTGACTGAGTCGCCCGGGGCGGCCTCCCACCCGGGGACCTTCGCCCGGGCCTGGGCGAAGGCGGTCTCCGGCACCAGTTACTTACCGATGACCCAGGCCCAGTTGGAGTCCCTGCTGGACCGGCTCACCGGGCAACTGGCCGGGGCGTTGCTCACCGAGCCGTTCGACCTGCGTGCCGGGCACCGGGTCGGCGCCGAGTTGGTCGCCGCGCACATCGCTTCCGCCGAAGGGCTGGGTCGTACCGTCGAGGTCATCCAGCTCCGCCTGGTGCGCGACCTGGGCCTGGTGGCCGAGGACGTCGAGGACCGGATGGCCCGGCTGTTGGCGGCCGTGGCAACCGGCTACGCCCGCGCGCTGCGCGACCGGACGCTCGACGAGCAGGAGTCGATCCGCCGCGCCGCCATGCGGGCTCGCACCCAGGCCGAGCGGGCGCTGCGGGCCAGCGAGGCCCGTTTCCGGCATCAGGCCACCCACGACCCGCTGACCGGCCTGCCCAACCGGACGCTGTTCACCGAACGGCTCGCCGCCGCGCTCAACGAACCGGGCCGGGGCGCGCAGCGGGTCGGGGTGTGCTTCCTGGATCTGGACCGCTTCAAGGTGGTCAACGACACGCTGGGGCACCAGATCGGTGACCTGCTGCTGGCCACGGTGGCCGAGCGGCTGCGCAAGGCCATGGGTGAGCACCTGGTGGCCCGGCTCGGCGGCGACGAGTTCGTCATCCTGGTGGAACGCACTGCCGGCACCGACGACATGGTGGCGGTGGCCGAGACCGCGCTCGCCGCGGTAGGCACACCGGCCCTGGTCGACGGGCACGAGTTGCAGATCTCCGCGAGCATCGGCATCGTCGAGCGCCAGGTCGCCGGGGCCAACCCCACGGACCTGATGCGGGCCGCCGGCAGCACTCTGCACTGGGCGAAGTCCGCCGGTGGGGCACGCTGGGCGCTCTACGACGCCGAGCGCAACCAACGTGAACTGGCCCGCTACGCGCTCTCCGCGGCAATCCCGGCGGCGTTGGAGCGGGGCGAGTTCTACCTCGACTATCAGCCGCTGACCTCACTGCGCGACGGCAGCCTGGTCGGCGTGGAGGCGCTGGTCCGCTGGCGGCACCCCGAGTTGGGGGTGCTGCGCCCGGACAGCTTCATCGGGTTGGCCGAGGAGACCGGCCTGATCGTCCAGCTGGGCGGTTGGGTGTTGGCCGAGGCGTGCCGCGAGGCCGAGGCGTGGTCGGCCGGGGGTGCCGCCGCGCCCTTCGTCAGCGTCAACCTGGCGGTACGGCAGGTGCACCGGCCCGGGTTGGTGCAGGAGGTCCGGGCGCTGCTGCGGCAGACCGGCCTGCCACCGGAGCGGCTCCAACTGGAGATCACCGAGAGCACGATGATGAGCACCGCCGAGGAGCCCGTCCGCGCCCTGCGGGTCCTTGCCGACCTCGGGGTGCGCATCGCCATCGACGACTTCGGCACCGGCTACAGCAACCTGGCCTACCTGCGGGACCTGCCGGTGACCGAACTGAAGGTGGCCGGGGAGTTCGTGGCTGGCCTGCGGTCGCCCTCCGTCGGCCGCACCGACGAGCGGATCCTCGCCTCCCTGGTCTCGCTGGCGCACGCGCTGGACCTGACCGTCACCGCCGAGGGGGTGGAGACCGCCGGGCAGGCCGAGCGGCTACGCGCGATCGGCTGCGACGCGGCCCAGGGCTGGCACTTCGGCCGCCCGGCCCCCGCCGATCGCATCCTGGCCCGCATCCGCTGACCCTCGGGCCCGCCCACGCTCCACCCGTTCCCGCCCACTTCGCACACTGCGGCTCACCCGGCACCTATCACCCGCAGCTCGCCGGGCTCACCAGTGGGCGCTTCACGAAACTCGCAGGGGAGCAGCCGTGGCCAGGGGTCGAGCGAACGACGCGAGCGGACAGCGCGGCCCGGACACTGCGTTGAGTGTGATGTCTGTGAGTCATCTTGATGACTCATAGACATCATGCTGATTCCGGCAAGGCACGGCAGGCCGCCGAGACACGCCTGCGTGAGCCAACCCACCGCCAAAGTGGACGACGTCGCGGCTGGGCACGCACCACGCGCCGCAGGGCAAGAGGTAGACACCGTCTACGGGGGCTGGTAGACAGTGTCTATGGACGCGGACGAGACGGGGCTGCGGGCTCGGTTGGTGGCCGTCGGGGTGGACCTCGTGCTGCGCGAGGGCCAGTCGGCGGTGTCGCTGCGGGAGATAGCCCGGCGCGCCGGGGTCTCGCACGGTGCACCGCGCCGCTACTTCCCCACCCACGTCGACCTGCTCTCCGCCATCGCCCGGGAGGGCTTCGCCGACCTCACCGCCCAGATCGAGCGAACGTTGCGCGACGTCGGTCCGGACCCCCGTACCCGATTGACCGCGCTGGCCCGGACGTACCTGGACTTCGCGGCGGCCCACCGCGGCATGTTCGAGCTGATGTTCCGCCACGACCTGCTGGACAGTGGCCGACTTCGGCTGCGCGAGACGAGCCTGCCGTTGTTCGCCATGCTGGCCGACCTGGTGGCGCAGGCACGCCGGCACGCCGACGCGCCCGCAGCGGTGCTGGCCGGCGCGCTCTGGGCGAACCTGCACGGCATCGCCCAACTCTGGGCCTGGGGCAGCCTGCCGCTGGCCCCCGGCGCCACCGACGACGATGCCCTGCTGCACGCCGCGTTGGACGCGCACCTCGGCCCGACGCCCGCCTGAAAACCAACCCGGAGGACACGTGCCCCTGCTGTACGACGTCACCAAGCTGACCGTCGGCACCGTGCTGCGGTTTGGCTGGCAGCCCCGGGTGGAAGGGCTGGAGCACCTGCCCCGACACGGCGGCGCGATCCTCGCCGGCAACCACCTGTCCGTCGCCGACGAGTTGTTCCTCGTCTGCTCGGCGCCCCGACACGTCACCTTCTGGGCGAAGGTCGAGTACTTCAACGGCCGGGGTCCGGGCGGCTGGCTCAACCGGCGGATCGTCGCCGGCATGGGCGCCATCCCGGTCGACCGCGCCGACGGCCGGGCCGCCCTGCGCGCCCTCGACGCCGCCGTCCCGGTACTCCGCTCCGGCGGCCTGGTCGCCGTCTACCCGGAGGGCACCCGCTCCCCGGACGGGCGGCTCTACCGAGGCCGGGTCGGGATGACCCGGCTGGCCCGCGACGCCGGGGTGCCGATCATCCCGGTCGGCGTGCTCGGCACCGCCGAGGTGCTGCCGGTCGACGCGCGGCTGCCCCGTCGCCACCCGATCACCCTGCGGTTCGGCCCGCCGATCCCGGTCGCCGAGCGGATCAACGGGCCGCGGGACATCCGGACGGTCACCGACGAGGTGATGGCGGCGATCCAGCGGCTCACCGGCCAGGAGTACGTGCCGCACTACGCGCCCGCCCGGGAGAGCTGAACGCGGGCGGCGATCAGCCGGCGAGCAGTGCCGTCATGCGGTCCGCCTGCGTCTCCCAGCGCCACTCCCGTTCCACCCAGGCCCGGCCGGCCGCGCCCAGCTGACGGGCCAGGTCCCGGTCGGCGAGCAGCCGGGCGACCCGGTCGGCGAGCTGGGCGATGTCCCGGCCGCCCACGACGTAGCCGGTCTCCCCCTCCCGGACGGCGTCCGGCGCTCCCCCGGAGTCACCGGCCACCACCGGCAGGCCGGTCGCTGATGCCTCCAGGTAGACGATGCCCAGCCCTTCGACGTCGAGACCACGGTTGCGGGTGCGGCACGGCATCGCGTAGACGTCACCGGCCGCGTAGTGCGCCGGCAACTCGACCGACGGCACAGTGCCGGTGAACACCACATCCCGTTCCACACCGGCCTGGCGGGCCAGCTTCTCCAGGGTCGCCCGGTACGGCCCGCCACCGACGATCAGCAGCGCCGCCTCGGGCACCCGGCGGCGGATCTCCGGCAGGGCCCGGATCAGGGTGTCCTGACCCTTGCGCGGCACCAGCCGGGACACACAGACGACCACCGGCCGGTCGGTCAAACCGAGCCGGGCCCGGACCTGTTCACCGTCCACGCTCGGGTGGTAGGTGTCCACGTCGACCCCGGGCGCGAGGCGGCGCAGCTCGGTCACCCCGTCCAGCACCCGGGCCAACCGGCTGCGCGTGTACTCGCCCAGATAGGTGGTCACGTCCACACCCCGACCGATGCGCCGCAGCGCCGGCCGGGCGGCCGGCACGGCCGCCCAACCGACCTCGTGGCCATGGGTCTGCGCCACCACCCGACGGATGCCGGCCCGCCGCCGCAGGCCGGCCGCGAGCAGGCCCAACGGGGCCGCCGCGCCGAACCACACCGTGTCGCAGTCGTACGCGCGAGCCAAACGGGCCGCCCTGCGGGCGATCAACGGGGTGGGCAACAACACCCGGGTGCGCTCCCGGATCACCTCGTACGGCTGGTCGGCGTCGAACTTCGCCGCCCCGCGCCAGCTCGACGCGTAGACGACCACCGAGCCGGCCGGTTGACGGACCGCGAGGTGGTGCACGAACGACTGGATCCCACCCGGGCGGGGCGGAAAGTCATTGGTGATCAGCAGGGTGCGGTTCATCGGCCGGCCTCCCGGGCGTACGCGCGGGCGGCGGCAATCCGCTCCACTGTGGACGGGTGTGAGGCCGAGTAGAGGTATTCCCAGCGGGGCGGGTCGGGATCACCGAGGTTGACCGAGCCCAACCGGCGCTGCATCGACTCGAAGGACTCCGGGTCGTCGGTGAGCGCGAGCGCGTGCGCATCGGCCCGCGCCTCCACCCGTCGGGACATCAGCGCCTGCACCGGAGCGGCGACCAGCCCGGCCACCGTGACCAGGGCGATCAGCAGCGGGAACGCGCGCGGTTGGGCCACCGAGTCGACACCTGCCAGCCGTAGCAGTGGCCCCCACGAGCCGAGCAGGTAGAGCGCCACCACGGCGGCCGCGGCACCCAGCGCCCCGGTCAGCGTGCCGGCCGCCACGTCGGAATCCTTCGCGTGCCCCAACTCGTGCGCCACGACGGCGGTCACCTCGGCCGGGGTCGCCTCGCGCAGCAGCGTGTCGTAGACGACCACCCGTCGGGTCGGCCCGAGACCGGAGACGTACGCGTTGACCGCTCTGGTGCGCCGGGAGGCATCGGCGACCAGCACGTCACGCACCGGCACCCCGTCGCGGGCGGCCATGCTCATCAGCTCGGTGCGCAACGGACCCTGCTCCATCGGGGTGAACCGGTTGAACACCGGCTCCACCAGCACCGGCAGCACGAACGACAGCAGCACCACGAGCACGGCGGCGCCGGCCGCACCGAACGCCCACCACCAGCGTGGCGCGAGCCGGATGACCGCGTAGAAGCCGAACAGCGCCACCGCGCCGATCACCGCGCTGACGGCGTACGACTTGAGCAGGTCGACAGCCCAGCCGCTCCAGCCGTTGGTGCTCAACCCGTAGCGGGTGAGCACGCTCTGCCGCCAGGCGGCGAACGGGAGCGTCACCAGGTCGGCGACGAGCACCACCGCCAGCCCGCCGAGCACGGCCTGCGCTGCCCAGTGCCCACCGAAGGGCCGGCCGACCAGCTCGACCAGGCGACTGCCCAGCGGGGTCAACCCGAGCGCGAGGGCGATCAGCAGCCCGACGGCGAGCGCGGCGTAGCCACCGGGACGCAGCGCGGCTCGGAACTCCCGCCCCTTGGCCACCTGCTCGGCCGGCAGGTCGCCCAGCGCGGCGAGCTGGTCGGCCCGAGGTGCCGGCGGACGGTGCCACGGGATGAGCAACGCGGCCAGCACGACCAGCACGAGGGCCAGCCCGGCCAGGGTCAGCAGCGCCCAACCCCGCGGCGTCACCGCGTCACCGCCCGGCGGGCCGGATCGCCGCCACCGGACGCAGCGCCGCCGGACGCAGCGCCGCCGGACGCAGCGCCACCGGACGCAGCGCCGCCGACGAGCCCGCCGTCGTCCCGCCGTACCTCGCTCATCGCGCCGCTCCTCCCGCCGTGACCGCTCATCCTATGGCCCGCGAGAAGCCTGCTTCCGGGCGCGGTGTAAGGCTCAGGCGACCCGGCGGGCGGGGCGGCGGGGAGCGACCTCCGGGCGCGCGGGCGCGGCCAGCACCTCCACGTCGAAGCCGGACCGGGCGAGCACCTCGATGGCCTCGACCTCGGCGGCGACCAACCCGGCCGCCGGGGACGTCTCGTCGAACAGGGCGGTCAGCGGGCAGCCGGAACAGCCGTCGGCCCGCTTCGCGCACCCGTCGCAGTCGATGAGCATCACGCCTCCTGATCGGCTCGCGGCACACGGGCGACTCCTTTTGTCGCCGACCGGGCACCGTCGGTGACATCGACACTAACCACCGGGTACGACAGCAACCCGATCCGACCGCCTGTTTCAGGGCTAGATCCACTCCAGATCAGCGATATCGGGGTATCCCACCCGACCGGGAGGAACTCGTGCCGACCGAGCGAAGGGGAGGCATCGTTTGGCCGACCGACCACCCGGGCACTGAGCGACCGTGGCCGATCTCGATGCTTCGTCCGTCGTGGAGTTCCGGTACTCCCCGCGCCGACATCGCCTCGCCATGGCTCTCGCCGTGCTGGTCGGCGCGGCTCTCCTCACCTTCTACACGGTGGTGTTCGACGAGGCGTGGTGGAAGGTGCTGCTGCGCTTCGGCATGATCGGCGGCTGCGTCGCGCTGACCACCAACTGGCAGCTGCGCCATCAGCCTCGCCTGCCGCTGCGGTTGACCGACGAAACGCTGCACCTGAGCGGACCGAAGGGGACCACACTCAGCATCGACTGGGTCAACGTGGCCAGCGCCCAGGTGCGGGGACGCCTGGATCCGCGGCTGGTGGTCGTGACCCGCGACCCGCAGCAGACTCGTCCGCCCATGCGAGCCGGACAGTGGTCGACTCCCGGACGCGGCCCCTACGAGCTGGTCGTCCGGCTCACCTGGATGGAGCCGCGCACCGACGCACTGCGTCGCGAGCTGACCCGGCGACTACCGGCCACCGGACAGCGGCCCGAGCAGCAGTGAGGGCCAGGTGTCAGCGCTGCGCGTCGAGGTCACGCAGGGCGAAGCGCAGATGCTGCCACTCCTCGTTCAGGATCACGTGAAGGCAGTGCCGGACGGACACGATGTGCTCGGGCCACCACGCGCTCGGCCGAGACGCGGCCAGCACGTCCGGCGTGACGGTAGCGAGGAAATCGCGCACCATCGCCTGCCGCTCGGCCCGCACCCGAAGGACCACCTCGAAGGCAGGCTGCTCCGTGGCGAAGACCGACATGTCGAAGCCGTCGGTCTCGTACTCGACATGCGACTGGCCGAGCGGATGGAACGGCCGCGGCAGGCGCAGGATCGCCTTGCCCAGCCACACGTCGGCGGCGAACACGAGGTGACGCAGCGTCTGCGCGAACGACCACTCGCCGTGGATCGAGACGTCGACAGCGCCCTCGGGCATGGCGAGGACCCGGTCGACCGCCGCCGCCCAGGCTCGCTCGGCCGCCGCCCACCCCTCCCTCAGATCGGCGGGTTCGCTGGCCCGCCTGAGATCGCGGCCGGGGAACCGCCGGTCGAGCTCAGCCTCGACGAGCGGGACCACATCGACGCCGTTGACCAGCAGCGCGGTCTCGGCCAACCACGGCGCGTCGATGTCCAGGCCACTCACGTCGACGCCGCGCATCACCGCGCCGGCCAGCGTCGATCTGTCGAAACGCGCACCCCGCAGATCCTCGTCGACGAAGACCTTGACCTCGTCCCGAGCCATCACGACTCCCGTCCCTCGGCGGTCGCGGCGATGCTAACGCCCCGGTGCGACAGCCTGCGCGGCCACGCAGCGGTGCGGCAGCAGGACGTGTCCCCCTCAGGAGCGGGCGAGCCGCCGCAGCAGCGAGTCCGCGCCCAGCGGGTACGCGCCGTGGCGGCGTACCCCGTCGGCGACCTCGCGGTCCGACGAGACCACGACCACCGGCCGGCCCGCCGGCTCGGCACGGACCAGTCGCCGGATCAGCTCGTCGGCGGTCTCACCCTTGCGGGAGAAGAGCACCCGTACACCGCGCGGCGCGGGCGGCAGCCCGTGCATCCGCTCGGCGCCGTCGAAGACCACAGTGACCTCGTCGCCGGTCTGCGCGGCGATCCCGCCCAGCCCGGTGATCAGGCGTTTGCGCTGCTGCTCCAGGGACATCTCGCCGAAGCCACGCTTGGTGACGTTGTAGCCGTCCACCACCAGGTGCGCCCGGGGCAGGGCGAGCAACTGGTCGAGCCGGGCCGGGTCGTCGGTGTCGCGGGCGCGGGCGGCGGGGCCGGCCGGGGCGGTGCCCGGCTGCTCGGCGAACGCGTCGGCGACGAAGTCGGCCGGGAGTTTGTCCACCGGGTCTAGCGCCAGCTCCCGGCGCAGCCCGACGGCGGCCTGGCCGATGGTCTCCAGGAGCAGCCAGAGCCGGGCGTCGTCGACCGAGCGCGCCTCCTTGGCGCTGGCGCGGGCCACCCCGGCGGAGGCCTCGGCCTCGGCCAGCCGGGCCCGGGCGCGACGGAGTTCGGCGTCCACGTCGGCGCTGGCGCGGGCCGCCCGGCCGCGCTCGGTGGCCAACAGCTCGGTGGCCTTGCGCTCGCGGGCCTGGGTCTCGCGCAGGGTGCGGGCCACCTGTCGGGACTCCTCGCGGAGCTGACCCAGCTCCTCCCGGACGCGGGCCAACTCGTCGCGCAGCTTCTCGGCCTCGACCCGGGCCACCGCGCGGTCGTGCTCGGCCCGGGTTGCCCGCTGCTCGGCCTCGCGGACCAACTCGGCGACGACGGCGCTGTCCGCCTCGGCGCGCACTGCCGCGCCGCTGGCGTCGATCAGCTCCCGCCAGCCACGGGGCCGGGCCAGGTAGGCCAGCGCAGCCACCTCGACCGGGTCGGCGGCGGCCGGCGCGGTGCCCTCGACCACCGCCGCACCGAGGTCACCGGCGTCGGCCAGGACCCGCGCGGTGACCCGCTGCCGGAACAGCGGGTCGGCGGTGAGCTGGGCGGCGATGACGGGCGCGCCGAGCCGGGCGCGTCGGTTGGGGGCGAACTTGGCAACCCGGCGCAAGGGCACCGGGACCTCGTCGGTGGGGAGGGTGGGCAGCACCGCGGCGGTCAGCGTCACGATCCGCTGCCGGACCGGCTCGGGCAGGGTCGGCTCCGGCTCGGCGGCGGGGCCGTCGACCATTGTCGGGTCCGATGCGTCCAATGTGCCGTTGACTACGTTGTCGTCCGGGTTGCCCACAGCACCGTCGAGCGCGACCGGATCCTCCTGCGGGAGGTGGTCGTCGTACGGCTCGGTGAGGGGCATGTGGCAAGTCTCCCACCGCGACCGGGCCCACCGCCCGGTGAGTGAGCCGATCTCTCATCCTAGCCCCATGGTGACTGATGGGACGGCTGCGACGGGAGTGTCGGACCGGGGCGCTAGCGTGCCGCCGATGGCACAGGCGGAGTACGTCCAGGAGTCACTGGCCGGTCTCGACCCGGCGGTGGGCGGGGTGGACCCGGCTCTGCCGCTCTACGCGACGACCTTCGTGGTGGTCGACCTGGAGACCACCGGCGGCGCGCCGGACGGCGGCGGCATCACCGAGATCGGCGCGGTCAAGGTGCGCGGTGGCGAGCAGTTGGGGGTGCTGGCGACCCTGGTCAACCCGGGCCAGCCGATTCCGCCGTTCATCACGGTGCTGACCGGCATCACCCAGGCCATGCTGGTGCCGGCGCCACCGATCGAGCAGGTGCTGCCGAGCTTCCTGGAGTTCATCGACGACGCGGTGCTGGTGGCCCACAACGCCCCGTACGACGTGGGCTTCCTCAAGGCCGCGTGCGCGAAGCACGGTTACCGCTGGCCCAACCCCCGGGTCCTGGACACCGCAGCACTCGCCCGCCGGGTGCTGACCCGCGACGAGGTGCCCAACCGCAAGCTCGGCACCCTGGCCGCCTACTTCCGCACCGCCACCCAGCCCACCCACCGGGCGTTGGACGACGCGAAGGCCACCGTCGACGTGCTGCACGGGCTGATCGGCCGGCTCGGCGGGCACCGGGTGGACACGATCGGCGACGCCATCGAGTTCGCCCGCGCGGTCACCCCGACCCAGCGCCGCAAGCGGCACCTGGCCGAGGGGTTGCCCAAGGTTCCCGGGGTCTACATCTTCCGGGCCGCCGACGACCGGCCGCTCTACGTGGGCACCTCCGTCGACATCGCCACCCGGGTGCGCAGCTACTTCACCGCCGGCGAGAAGCGCGCCCGAATCTCGGAGATGCTGGGCGCGGCCGAGCGGGTCGAGGCGGTGGAGTGCGCCCACTCGTTGGAGGCGGAGGTCCGTGAGCTGCGGTTGATCGCCGCGCACGCGCCGCCGTACAACCGCCGGTCCAAATACCCGGAACGGATGGTCTGGCTCAAGCTGACCGACGGTCCGTACCCTCGATTGTCGATCGTCCGCGACCTCTCCCCCACCGACACCGCGTACCTCGGGCCGTTCACCTCCCGACGGGCCGCCGAGCTGGCCGCCGCCGGTTTCCACGACGCGGTGCCACTGCGCCAGTGCACGCACCGGCTCTCGCTGCGCACCGTCACGCCGGCCTGCGCGCTGGCCGAGCTGGGTCGCTGCCCGGCGCCCTGCGAACACAAGATCACCCCCGAGGAGTACGACGACAGCGCCGCCGCGCCCTTCCGCACCGCGACGGCCAGCGATCCTCAGCCGGTGGTGGACGCGCTGCTCGCGCGGATCGACGTGCTCTCGGCCGACCAGCGCTACGAGGAGGCCGCCGTTGTGCGGTCCCGGCTGGCCGCGGTGCTGCGGGCCACGGTGCGGATGCAGCGGCTGGCCGCGCTGACCGGGATCGTCGAGCTGGCCGCCGCCCGACCGGCCGCCCGGGGCGGCTGGGAGTTGGCGTTGGTCCGGCACGGCCGACTGGCCGGTGCGGGGGTGTCCCCGCCGGGCGTACACCCGCGTCCCACGTTGACCACGATCCGGGCCACCGCCGAGACGGTGTCCGGCGGGCACGGTCCGGTGCCTGCGGCGACCGCCGAGGAGTCCGAGCGCATCCTGTCCTGGTTGGAGCGACCGGAGACCCGACTCGTCGAGATGTCCTCCGGTTGGTCCTCTCCGGCGAGTGGCGCGGCCCGCTTCCGTGACCTGCTGGCGAAGGCCGAGGGCGGTGCGTCCCACCAACTCTCGACCGAACGCTCATGACCAACTGACCGATCGGACTACGTCGACTCGCTTAGGCTGTTAAGGAAGTGCAGTCCTGCCCGATTCGTGGGCCTGCTCCCCCGCCGGGATCCGGCGGTGTGGAGCCGGGGTGAGGAGGTGTCCCTCGTGGACGTCGACGCCGGACACGGCGCCGCCCTGGGGGGCGCCCTGCCGACACAGCCGGGTGAGCTGCCGCTCGCCCGCCGGCTGCGGTCGCTGCTCAGCTGGCCGACCACCGACTCGGACCCGGTCACCCAACTGGTCCGCACCCACCGGGGCATCCACGCCGGCACCGACCCCGCGGTGCTGCGCCGTGCCTACACGATCGCGGAAAACATGCACCGCGGGCAGTTCCGCAAGAGCGGGGAACCGTACATCACCCACCCCCTCGCGGTGGCGCAGATCTGCGCCGAGCTGGGGATGGACACCACCACCCTGGTCGCTGCGCTGCTGCACGACACCGTGGAGGACACCCGCTACACCCTCCAGGCGCTCTCCGAGGACTTCGGCGGCGAGGTGGCCCACCTGGTCGACGGGGTGACCAAGTTCGACAAGGCGTTCTACGGCAAGGCCGCCGAGTCGGAGACGGTCCGCAAGATGATCGTCGCGGCCGCCAAGGACGTCCGGGTGCTGATCATCAAACTGGCCGACCGGCTGCACAACATGCGGACGCTCGGGGTGCGCTCCGCGTCGTCGCGGGAACGGATCGCCCGCAAGACCCAGGAGGTGCTGGTCCCGCTCTGCGACCGGCTGGGCATCCAGACCCTCAAACGCGAGCTGGACGACGTGGTGCTGCTGCACCTCGAGCCCGACGAGCACGCCCGGCTGGCCCGGCACGTGCACGATCGGCCGGGTTGGGATTCGTACCTCGACTCGGTGGTCACCCGGGCCCGGGTGGCGCTGCGCCGCAGCCGGGTCGACGCCGAGGTGAGCCCCCGTCCCCGGCACCTCTACTCGATCTGGAAGGACACCATCGCCGGCGGCCACACCGCCCCGTACGACCTGCCCCGCATCGTGGTGGTGGTCGACGGCCCGGCCACCGACTGTTACGCCGCGCTGGGCGCGATCCACGGCACCTGGCGACCGGTGCCCGGCCGCTTCAAGGACTTCATCGCCTCGCCGAAGAACAACCTCTACCGTTCGCTGCACACCAGCGTCTGCGGCCCCCAGGACCGCACCGTGGAGGTGCTGATCCGCACCGAGGAGATGCACCGCTCGGCCGAGTACGGCATCGCCGCCGACTTCCGTTTCCCCAGCTCCGGCAGCAGCACCGCAGCGGCACGTGCCGAGCAGCTGGACTGGCTGCGCCGGGTGCTCGACTGGGAGCCGGACGCCGCCGACCCGGCACAGTTCTACGAGTCGCTGCGCTGCGACCTGGCCGAGGGGCAGATCCAGGTCTTCGCCGACGGGCGGCAGGTCGTGCTGCCGGCCGGTGCCACGCCTGTCGACCTCGCGTACGAGCTGGGCAACGACCGGGGCGACCACTGCCTGGCCGCACGCATCAACGGTCGGCTGGCCCCGCTCAGTTCGGAGCTGGACGAGGGCGACGTGGTGGAGATCTTCACCGAGAACGACGGCGACAACGGCTTCGAGGCCGGTGTGGCGCCGCGCGGTCCCCGGCGGGAGTGGCTGACCTTCGTCAAGTCGCCGCACGCGCAGATGCAGATCAACAGATGGTTCGCCGAGCACACCGAGCCGGGCATCACGATCAGCGACAAGGTGCGGCTCGGTCGGGCCACCATCGGGCTCGCCCTGCGCCAGCACAACCGGGGCCTCGCCAGTGACCTGCCGTTACTGCGCCTCTCCGAGGAGTTGGGCTACCCCGACCTGGAAACCCTGTTGGTCGCGGTCTTCGACCGGGTGATCGAACCGGACACCGTGGTCCGCCAGCTCATCGACCTGGTCGACCATCGACAGTGACCCGGCCGGCCCCAGCGCGTACGAAGGACATTCGTGACCACTAGCCTGGGGTCATGATCCCCCGCTCCCGCGCCACCGCTCGGGCCCTCTTCTACCAGGCCTTCTACCGGCTGCCGCTGCCGGTGCGTCGGCGCCTGGTCCGGTTGGCGGTGCCCAAGTACATCGTCGGCGCGGTGACCCTGGTCCGGGACACCGAGGCGACGGGCGCGGGTCGGTTGCTCATGCTCCGCCAGCCTCCCGGCAAGGGTTGGTCACTCCCCGCCGGCCTGCTCAACCGGGGTGAGGCCCCGGTGGTGGGCGCGGCCCGTGAGCTGTTCGAGGAGTCCGGCGTCCGGCTTCCACCGTCCCGGCTGCGCCCGGCGGTGCCGAACGCGATAGTGCACGCCAAGGGCTGGGTGGACATGGTCTTCGAGGCCGACGTGCCGGCGTCCAGCACCCAGCTGACCGTCGACGGCGGGGAGGTCTTCGAGGCCGCCTGGCACCCCCTGGACGACCTGCCCAAGCTGACCTGGCCGACGGCCCGGCTGCTCGCCTACTACGACATCGGGCCACTCGCCGGGCAGTTCCCGCCGCCGGTGCCCGACGAGACCCCGTGACCGGCGCGGTCGGTGTGCCGGCCGAGATGTGCGCGGTGGTGCTGGCCGCCGGCGAGGGCACGCGGCTGCGCCCGCTCACCGAACGGCTGCCCAAGGCGCTCTGCCCGGTGGGCAATGTGCCCCTGCTGGATCGGGCGTTGGCGCGGCTGGCCGGCCTGGGCCTGACCGGTCCCGACCGGGTCGCTGTGAACGCCTGCTACCTCGGCGACCAGGTGGTGGCGCACGTCGGCGACCGCGCACACCTGTCGGTGGAGCCGGGCGACCCGCTGGGCACCGCCGGCGGGTTGGCCAACCTGCGGGACTGGATCGACGGGCGGCCGGTGCTGGTCGGCAACGCCGACGCGTACCTCGCCGACCCGGCTGCTCCCCCGGGCCCGGACGTGGCCGCCCTGCTCGACGGCTGGGACGGGCACACCGTACGCCTGCTCGGCCAGCCCGCCGCGGACCCGGCGGCGCCGGGCACCTTCGCCGGGCACTGCTTCACCGGCTTCTCGCTGCTGCCCTGGCGGCTGGTCCGGGACCTGCCGGTCGTCTTCTCGGACCTGGTTCGCGCCGTGTGGCGTCCGGCCGAGGCCGCGGGCGCCCTGACCGTGGTGCCCTACCCGGGCACCTTCTTCGACACCGGCACCCCGGCCGACTACCTGGCGGCCAACCTGCACGCTGCGGCCGGCGGCGTTCTCGTCGAGGAGTCCGCGACGGTGACCGGCCACTGTGTGGAGTCGGTCGTCGGCGCGGGAGCGCGGGTGGACGGTGACGTGTCACGCACCGTGGTGTGGCCGGGCGCGACAGTGCGGGCCGGCGAGCGGCTGCGAAACGTGATCCGGGCCGGCAGGGACCTGACCGTGCCCTGCCCCGCCCAGGGCTGAGCACCGACGGCTCCCGCCTCCGTCCCGGACCGGAACATGCTCCCGCCTCCGGTCCCGAACCGGAACATCTAGCATGGGCGACGACGCCGACGAACGGAGAAATGCCCCGTGATCACCGCGATCGTGCTGATCGACTGCGCCACCGACGCGATCCCCGAGGTGGCGGAGAACCTGGCCAACCTTCCCGGTGTCAGCGAGGTCTACTCGGTGGCCGGGCACGTCGACCTCATCGCCATCGTCCGGGTCCGCGAGTTCGACCAGATCGCCCAGGTCATCGCGGGCAGCATCTCCAAGGTCCCGGGGGTGCTCAACACCGAGTCCCACATCGCCTTCCGGGCGTACTCCCAGCACGACCTGGAGGAGACGTTCGCGATCGGTCTGGCCAGCGCCGACTGACCCGCTCGCCGTTTTGGGGCCGGTGCCGGCCGCAGGACGGCGCGTGGCGCGCACAGGGCGGCCGGCCCACCGCGAGGGTGGGCCGGCCGTCTGCTTGTGGCTACGTCAGCTCTCGCTGGGAGCCGGTACCTCGGTGCTGCCACCGCCCGGAGCCGGCGACTCGGTGCCGGTGCCACCCGGAGCCGGCGACTCGGTGACAGTGCCACCCGGAGCCGGCGACTCGGTGCCGGTGCCGCCCGGGCTGGGCGTGCCGCTGGCGCTGGTCTGCGGAACCGGGATGCCCAGCTTGTTCGCGAGCGCCACCAACTCGTCGTAGTGCGTCTGGAGCGTCGGAAGCGCCGTCTGCGCCAACTGGACCACCGACTGCTCGGAGCCCTGCGAGATCTCCGTCTGGGTGGCCTGGATGGCCTGGACGTGACCGGCCAGCTCACTGGTCACCCAGAGCCGGTCGAACTCCGCGCCGCTGGCGTTGTTCAGCTTGTCGATGACCGCCTGCTGATCGGCGCTGGGCTCGTTCGGCAGTTCCACCCCGAGCTGCGACGCGGTCTGCTGCACCGTCTGGTCGAGCTGGGTGTGGTCGGTCTTCAGCATCGCGCCCAGGTCCTTCACCCCCTGGTCGTGACCCTTCTGCTGAGCCAGGTCACCAGCGGTGATCTCGAACAGGTTGACCTGGTGTACCGCCTGCAGGTACTGGGTGTCCTGCGTTGACGGCTGTGCCGCGGCCTGCGCGGCCGCGGCCGGCGCGACACCGACAAGTACCAGCGCGGCCAACAGGCCGAGGCGTTTGATACCCAACATGCTTCCCCCCCTTGAGACGTTGGACCGCACGCATACCCGGCTCACCGGGGTTATTCCTGCGATCGCCCGTCGCGCGGCGTCGACCGGTCCCGCCAGAGCCGTCCGACTCCTGGCCGGATGGGTCGGGAGATGTGGATACGTTGGGGCGCCCGCCGGAATCCGGCGGGCGCCCCTTAACGGTGTGACTGGGCGGTCAGCGGCGGCTCTCGCCGCTGCCGATCTCCTCGCGCTCGGGTCGGGCCTCGACCGGCGGGTGCCCCGGCGAGACCGGTGCCTCGACCGGCTTCTCGATCGGGTAGAAGAAGCCCCGGATGGCCGGGCCGAGGGCCCCCAGCCGGTTCATCTTCTTGGGTACGACCCAGCCGACGTAGTCGAGTTGACCGTGACCGTCCGCGTGCCCGTTGGACGCGCTGAGCGGCTGGTGCACCTCGACGAACCGGCCGTCCGGCAGGCGCCGGATGATGCCGGTCTCCACGCCGTGCGCGAGCACCTCCCGGTCGTGCTGCTGGAGACCCAGGCAGAGCCGGTAGGTGACGTAGTACGCCAGCGGCGGGACCACCAGCAGGCCGATGCGGCCCGCCCAGGTCATCGCGTTCAAGCTGATCTGGAACTTGTCAGCGATCACGTCGTTGGCGCCGGAGAGCGTCAGCACGATGTAGAACGAGACGGCCATGGCGCCGACGGCGGTCCGGGCCGGAGCGTCCCGAGGCCGCTGGAGCAGGTTGTGGCTCTTGCGGTCCTTGAGGTGCCGGGCTTCCAGGAACGGGTACATCGTCGACAGGCCCACCAGGATGCCGGGCAGCACGACAGTCGGCCAGAACAGCGGCGGGATGACGTACCCGTCGCCGAGCGGGATGTTGATTTCCCAGGCCGGCATGAGTCGGGTCGACCCGTCGAGGAACATGACGTACCAGTCGGGCTGGCTGGCGGCCGAGACCACCCACGCCTCGTACGGGCCGAACAACCAGATCGGGTTGATCTGGAACAGACCGCCCATCAGCGCGATAACGCCGAAGACGACCATGAAGAAGCCGCCCTGCTTCAGCGCGTACCGCGGGAACATCCGCTCGCCGACCACGTTGTTGTTCGTCCGGCCAGGGCCGGGCCACTGGGTGTGCTTCTGCTTGAAGACCAGACCCAGGTGGACGCTGATCAGCGCGACCAGCAGACCCGGGATGAGCAGCACGTGGGCGATGAAGAACCGGCTGATGATGATCGTGCCGGGGAACTCGCCGCCGAAGATCGACGAGGTGACCCAGGAGCCGACGACCGGGATGGACAGCATGATCGCCGAGGCGATCCGCAGACCGGTGCCGGACAGGCCGTCGTCCGGCAGCGAGTAGCCGCTGAAGCCGGCCAGGAAGCCCACCCAGAACAGTAGCGAACCGATGATCCAGTTGGTCTCACGCGGCTTGCGGAAGGCGCCGGTGAAGAAGACCCGCAGCATGTGCACGACGATCGCAGCCATGAACAGCAGCGCCGACCAGTGGTGCATCTGCCGCATCACCAGACCGCCCCGGACATCGAACGAGATGTCCAGGCTGGAGGCGTACGCGGCGGACATCGGGGTGCCCTGCAATGGCGCGTAGCTGCCGTCGTAGACCACCTCGGTCATCGCCGGCTCGAAGAAGAAGGTGAGGAACACACCGGTCAGCAGCAGCACGACGAACGAGAACAGCGCGATCTCGCCGAGCAGGAAGGACCAGTGGTCCGGGAAGACCTTGTTCAGCAGCTTGCGCAGCGGGGTGGCCACCTGGAAGCGGTCGTCCACTCCCACCGCTGCCTTGCCCGGCGTCGCCGCAAGGTCAAACTTTCGACGCTTCATGGCCGCTCCCAGAAATCAGGCCCGACGGTCTCGGTGAAGTCGGACTTCGCCACGAAGAAGCCCTCGGAGTCCACCTCGATCGGCAGCTGCGGCAGCCGCCGGCTGGCGGGGCCGAAGACTGGCCGGGCGTTGTCGGTGATCAGGAACTGGGACTGGTGGCACGGGCAGAGCAGCCGGTTGGTCTGCTGCTCGTACAGGCTGGCCGGGCATCCCGCGTGCGTGCAGATCTTGGAGAACGCCGCGTAGTTGCCCCACATGTAGTCGCCGTGGCCAACCTTCTCGTTGGCCCGGCGCGACTCCTGCGCGTCCGAGTCGCGGAGGTGGATCAGCAGCGTCGGCGAGTCGGCGTGCTTGTTGCTCACGCCGTGGTCGATGCCGGGGAAGACGGTCAGCTGCCCACCGGTGCTGATGTCCGCCGGGCGGATCGGCCGGCCGTCCTCGCGGACCAGGCGGATCCGCTGGCCGCCCTCGGGCGTGGCGAACCCGGTGGTGAACATCTGGTTGTTCTTGTGCGGCTGCGAGATCAGGCCGCCGACCAGCGGCGCCGCGGCGACCGCGGCGACCGGCGCGAGGCCGGCCAGCAGCGAGATGCCGAGCAGGGGGCGACGCTTCACGCCCAGCTCGTCCGCCATGTAGAGCATGGTCTGGCCGGTGATGGTGCGGCCTTCGGAGTCCACCTGGCCCTCGTGCCGGTCCTGGATCGAGACCTCCTTGGGCAGCAACTTCTTGCCCCAGGTCAGGATGCCGAAGCCGACGGCGAGCAGGGCTACGCCGAGGGTGAAGCCGAGCAGCGGGGTGTAGAACTTGTCGCCGCCCCGGCCCGCCTCGTACTGCCACGGCCACCAGATGTAGATGGCCAGGAAGGCGGTCGCGGCCAGGCCGGTGATCAGGAAGAAGCCGGCGACCACCCGGGTCAGCCGACGCTCCGCCTTGGTGCCCGGCAGCACCTGCGGCTCGTAGTGGACGATCTCGATGTCGTCCCGACGAGCGCCCTCACGAACGATGTCGAACCTGGTGAGCCTGGGGTCGTTCACGTCGAGCGGCTCCGGGCCCTGTGAGGCCTGGTGCTCGGGGTGGGTGCTCATGCCGTCACCTCGCTACGGGTGGCGCCGAGCGGCACCACAGCACTGAATCGGATGGCCTGCTCGATCACGACTTACCCGCGATCCACAGGCTGGCGAAGACGAGCGCGACGATGCCGACCAGGAAGATCGCCAAACCCTCGGTGGACGGGCCGTACCGTCCGAGGTTGAACCCACCCGGGTCCTGGTCGTGCTTCAGCGTCTCCTGGATGTAGGCGATGATGTCGGCCTTCTGCTCCGGCCGGAGCTGGTTGTCGCCGAACACCGGCATGTTCTGCGGGCCGCTCAACATCGCCGCGTAGATCTGGCGGTCGGTCGCGGGGTGCAGGCTCGGGGCGAACTTGCCCGAGGAGAGCGCACCACCGCCGCCACCGAAGGCGTGGCACTGCGAGCAGTTGATCCGGAACAGCTCACCGCCGGCGGCGATGTTGCCGTCCTCGCGAAGGTCGTCGCCCTCGGGCACGACCGGGCCGCCGCCAAGCTCCTGGATGTACTGGGCCAGCTGACGGGTCTGCTCGTCGGTGAAGACCGGGGGCTTGCGGTGCGCCTGGGCCTCCTGGCGGGCCAGCGGCATCCGCCCGGAGCTGACCTGGAACTCGACCGATGCCGCGCCGACGCCGATCAGGCTCGGCCCGCGGCCCTCGACCCCCTGGGCGTTGCGGCCGTGGCAGGTCACGCAGCTCACGTCGAACAGCGCCTTGCCCTCGGCGGCGGCGCCGGTCAGCTGCGGGTTGTCCTGCGCCTGGGCGCCCGGGGCGAAGACGGTGTACGCGCCACCGGCGAGCATCAACGCGGCGATCAGCCGGACCGCGGCGCCCAGCCGGCGGCGGCCCCTGCTGCGCGCGGCGGGCCGCTCGCGCAACCGCGCGAGCAGACCGCGTCGGCGGTCGTTGTCAGAAGTCATGAGCGGTGTCCTTAACCGGTTGGACCTGTCTCAGGGGACGGAGCAGCAGCGCGGAATGTGACGCGCAAGATCACTGGAGCCAGTAGATCATGGCGTACAGCCCGATCCACACGACGTCGACGAAGTGCCAGTAGTACGACACGACGATCGCCGAGGTCGCCTGCGCCGGAGTGAACCGGCCCATGGTCGTACGGACCATGAAGATGATGAAGGCGATCAGACCGCCGGTCACGTGCAGGCCGTGGAAGCCGGTGGTCAGGTAGAACACCGACCCGTACCCGTCTTCGTTGATCTTGATGCCGTCGGCGACCAGGTGCCGGTACTCGTTCAGCTGGCCGAGGACGAAGATCAGGCCCATCACGAAGGTGACGGTGAACCAGCGCCGCAGCGCGTGCACGTCACCCTTTTCCGCCGCGAAGACGCCGAGCTGGCACGTCACCGAGGACAGCACCAGGATCACCGTGAAGGTGGTCGCGTACGGGATGTTCAGCGCTTCGGTGTGCTTCTCCCATTGCTCCGGCGCAGCCGCGCGGATGGAGAAGTACATCGCGAACAACGCCGCGAAGAACATGAGTTCACTGGAGAGCCACACGATCGTCCCGACGCTGACCATGTTTGGTCGGGTCAGAGAGTGGATCCGGCTCTTGTCAATGGCTGGGGCCGCAGTCACGCCGTCATTATTGCCCCTGACCGGGGCCGCCGATCAGCGGGGTGGCAAACCTGCGCCTTCCGTGGCCCGAGCGTCAGGGTCCGGTTCGCCTGGCCTAGCCTGAAAAGCGTGCTGCACGTCGATCCGATCTTCGCCGCCACCTCGGCCCCGCCGCCGTTCACCGTCGGCGCGGTGCTGACCGAGACCCGGCTGGACAGCTGGCTGGCCCTCGGCCTGGTGCTCGCCGCCGGCCTGTACCTCTACGGGGTGTACCGGCTGCGCCTACGCGGCGACCGCTGGCCGATCACCCGTACCGTGTTCTTCCTCGGCCCCGGCCTGGGTGGCATCGCGCTCGTCACGGTCAGCGGACTGCACGCGTACGACACCGCGCTGCTGTCCGTGCACATGATCCAGCACATGGTGCTGTCCATGGTGGCGCCGATCTTCCTGGCCCTGGGCGCACCGATGACCCTGGCCCTGCGCACCCTGCCGGTCGGGCCGCGCAAGCGTCTGCTCGCGATCGTGCACAGCCGTGTCGCCCGGGTCTACAGCTTCCCGCTGGTGGCGTTCGCCATCTTCGTGGTCAACCCGTTCGTGCTGTACTTCAGTGACCTGTACCGCTACACCCTCGAACACGCCTGGGCGCACGAGCTGGTGCACGCGCACTTCATCATGACCGGCTGCGTGTTCTTCTGGCCGCTGCTCGGCCTCGACCCGCTGCCCGGCCGCTGGCCGTACCCGGCGCGTGCGCTGCTGATGCTGCTCTCCGTGCCCTTCCACACAGTGCTCGGCCTCACCATCATGCAGAGCAGCACGCTCTTCGGCGGCGACTGGTACCCGTCGCTCAACCTCGGTTGGTCCGACCCGTGGCAGGACCAGGTGGTCGCCGGCGGCATCCTCTGGGCCGGTGGCGAATTCGTCAGTGTGACCATGCTCGCGGTGCTGGTGGTGCAGTGGGTCAAGCAGTCCGAGCGGGAGGCCCGGCGGGTGGACCGCGAGCTGGACCGCCAGGAGGCCCGCGAACGCGCCGCCGACGCCGCGCCCGCCTGAGCTGCCCGGACGGTACGCCCGGCGCGCGACGTCGGGCGGGATGTCGGCTACGTCACGCCGACCGGTACGATCTGCGGGCAGCTACGAGGTGGGAGTTCCGGCATGACCGATCGTCTTTGCACCGTGTTGCTCTACAGCGACGACCCGCAGGTCCGTGATCGGATGCGGATGGCCGTCGGCACCCGGCCCGCTCCCGGTCTGCAGATCGAGTTCGTCGAGGCGTCGACCTACGCGGAGACCATCCGGCTGGTCGACGACTACGAGATCGACCTGCTGCTGCTCGACGGTGAGGCGAGCCCGGGCGGCGGCATCGGCATCGCCCGGCAGGTCAAGGACGACCGGGACGACGCTCCCCCGACCTGCCTGGTGATCGCCCGCGCCGCGGACCGATGGCTCGCCGCGTACGCCGAGGTCGACGCGACGCTGGTGCACCCGCTCGACCCGGTGACCACCGGCGGCACGGTGGCCGAGCTGCTGCGGACGCACGCACCCGCCTGACGTCCCCCGCTCCTCCGGCACCCCCACGGCGCCGGATCTCGTCGGCGCCGGTTCCAGCCCACCCGCACTTCGCATGCTCGGGAGGCCCGCCATGGGCGATCGGACCTGGCCGCACCTGCTCAACGCGCTGCTGCGCGGTGACGAACTCTCCACCGCCGACACCGCCTGGGCGATGGACGAGATCATGACCGGCTCGGCGAGCGCGGCGCAGATCGCCGCGTTCGCCGTGGCGCTGCGGGCCAAGGGTGAGACGCCCGCCGAGCTGGCCGGCCTGGTGGAGGCGATGCTCGGTCGCGCGGTCCCGGTGGCGCTCCCCGAGGAGCTGCGCCGCACCGCGCTCGACGTGGTGGGCACCGGCGGTGACCTCGCCCACACGGTGAACATCTCCACGATGACGGCGCTGGTGGTCGCCGGCACGGGCGTCCGTGTCGTGAAGCACGGCAACCGGGCCGCCTCCTCCCTGTGCGGCACCGCCGACCTGCTGGAGTTCCTCGGCATCCCGCTGGATCTCGGCCCGGAGCAGGTCGCCCGCTGTGTCGAGGAGGCCGGCATCGGGTTCTGCTTCGCGGCCCGCTTCCACCCCGGGATGCGGCACGCCGGCCCGGTCCGCCGCGAGGTGGGCGTGCCCACCTTCTTCAACTTCCTCGGCCCGCTGACCAACCCGGCCCGCCCCCGGGCCGGCGCGGTCGGCTGCTTCGACCTGCGGATGGCCCCGGTCATGGCCAGCGTGTTCGCGGCCCGCGGCGACTCGGCGATCGTGATGCGCGGCGAGGACGGGCTGGACGAGTTCACCACCGCCGCCCCCACCCGGATCTGGGCGGCCCAGGGCGGCACCGTACGCGAGGTCGTGCTGGACGCGACGGACCTGGGGGTACCCCGGTCCACCCTGGCGGACCTGCGCGGCGGTGACGCCGCGTACAACGCGGGCGTGGCTCGTCGCCTGCTGGCCGGCGAGAAGGGCCCGGTCCGGGACGCGGTGCTGGTCAACGCGGCGGCGGCGCTGGCCACCCAGGGGCCGCTGGACGGTGACCTGACCGAGGCGCTGCGCGCCGGCCTGGCCCGTGCCGCCGAGTCGATCGACTCCGGCGCGGCCGCCGCCACCCTGGACCGCTGGATCGCCACCGCCAACGCCGCCGCCTGACCTCAGCACCACCGGACCCGGCGGCGCCGTCCGCAGGCGGAGTCTTGGGCGTGATCACCTCGGATTCCTTGAATCCGTGGTGTCAGGGCCGCTCCAATGCCCCGACGTCATCGAAGTCGAGTGGATCACGCCCGGATGCCGGCGAGCGGACGACGGTGCGCGGAGATTTGTCGGACCCGTCTGGGAAACTACAGCTGAGTAGTTTTCTGCTGCCGTCGGTGCGTCGCCGTCGCATCCGGGGGCGGTTCGCCTGACGTGAGAGGAGACGCCCGTGTCGCACCGCGATCTCTACTGCGACGTCTGTGAGGGCGTGGCGCCGTTCGAGCCGCCGCCCTGCGTCGACGGCCACGGCACCGACTGTCCCGAGCTGATCTGCACCGGCTGCGGCGCCGCCGTGGTGGTCAGCGCGTTCGCCGTCCCGGTCACCCGGTTGGCCGCCCGCCGCCGCCAGCCCGCCCACCGCCGCGCCGCCTGACCGCAGTCACCCCCCGACCGCAGCAGCGCAGGCCCACCCCGGGCGGGGTGGCGCATGACCGAAGGCCCGCTCCCCCACTCGGGGAACGGGCCTTCGTCATGCCGGGTCGGTCGTGACGGCGACCGGGTGGGTCAGTGCTCGGCGGTACGCCGGGTGCCGCTGTAGTACTCGAACAGGAGCCCACAGGCGGAGAAGACGACGGCCAGCAGGCCGGCACCAATCAGCCAGTACTGCCAGAACACCAGGCCGAGCGCGGCGATCGCGGCGGCCAGCGCCAGACCGAACGGCCAGTAGCTGCCCGGGCTGAAGAAGCCGACCTCACCAGCGCCGTCGGCGATCTCGGCGTCCGGACGGTCCTCCGGGCGCAGGTCGATGCGGCGGGAGACGAACCAGAAGAAGCCACCGCACATCGAGCAGAGCAGGAACGACAGCAGCAGGGCGACGGTGCCGACCCACTCGATGCCGCCCGACGCACCGTTCGTCCAGGCACCGTAGAGGATGGTGGCGCCGAAGAGGAACCCGGCGATGATCAGGAAGATACGCCACTCGGTCTTCATGCGGCTGCCTCAGCTTCCCGTGCGGGCCGGAACGTCGTCCGGGTTGAAGTTGTCCTGCGTCCGCCGCGTGTCGAACGGCTGCGTGGTCGTCGCGTACGGCTGCTCACCGATCGCCGACAGCGCATCCTGGGTGGACTTGCCGCTCTGCTTGGCCGCGAGGAACTGGTCGTACTTCTCCGGCGAGACCACCCGCAGCTCGAAGTTCATGAACGCGTGGTAGCTGCCGCACAGTTCGGCGCAGCGCCCGACGTAGGCACCCTCGGCGTCCAGGCTCGAGACCTCGAACACGTTGCGGATCTTGCCCGGCATGACGTCCCGCTTGAAGAGCAGCTCCGGCACCCAGAACGAGTGGATGACGTCGCGGCTGGTCTCCTCGAACCGGATGGACCGGTTGGTCGGCAGCACCAGCACCGGGATGACCTCGCTGGTGCCGAGCGTCGACGCGGTGGTGCGGGCTTCCGTGCCCTGGCCGTCCCGGTAGTTGAACTGCCAGTTCCACTTGAACGCGACGACCTCGACCGTGACGTCCGGGTTCTTCGACAACTTGTCGACGTCGGTCTGCACGATCGCCGTGTAGTAGAAGAGCACGGAGACGATCAGGATCGGCGCGATGGTGTAGAGGAACTCCATCGGCATGTTGTAGCGGGTCTGCACCGGCAGCGCGTTGCCACGCTTGCGGTAGCGCACGACGCACCAGAAGATCAGGCCCCACACGAAGACGCCGACCGCGAGCGCGGCGATGCAGGAGGCGATCCACAGGTCGTACATCCGCTTGGACTCCGGCGAGATGCCGCCCTGCGGCCAGCCGAAGCCGTGGAACGCCTGACCGACGTCACAGCCCGTGAGCAGAACCAGCAACGCCACGCCACCGAGACCGAGCCCGGCCAGGCGACCAGCACCACGCCCCCGGCGTCCACCAACCCCTGGGGAAGCGCTGTGCCGTACGGCCGACGGCCGTACCTCCGAACTCCTTGCGACCACCTGGTCCTGCCTCCCTAGCGCGCCGCGGTGCGTCTTTCCTCAGCACCCGCGGCAAAGGCGTCACCGACGGTCGCAGATTACTCGACCATGACGGACTCGGCCGTGGTGGGGTCACTGTCCGACCCCCATCGGGGGGATCCTAGGCATACCGCCGCGATAGCGTCTTGGTCTGTGAGCGCGAGGAGTGAGCCGGGGTCGCGAGCCCCGCAGCCGCGAACGAAGGCAGGTCTGTGAGCGCATCCCCGGTCTACCTGGACGCGGCGACCGCCGCGCCGATGCATCCGGTCGCGCGGCAGGCTCTGCTGGCCGCGCTCGACGACGGCTGGGCCGATCCGAGCAAGCTGTATTCGCAGTCCCGCCGGGCCCGGCAACTGCTCGACGCCGCCCGCGAGGCCACCGCGGTGACGCTCGGCGTCCGCGCCGATGAGGTCTCCTTCACCCCCAGTGGTACGACCGCGGCCCACGGCGCCGTCCTCGGCGGCCTGGCGGGGCGACGCCGGGTCGGTTCGACGCTGGTGCACTCGGCGATCGAGCACTCGGCGGTGCTGCACGCTGCGGAACGGCACGTCGGCGCTGGCGGGACGGCCGCCGCGGTGCCGGTCGACCGGTTGGGCCGGCTGGACCTGACCGCGTGGTCGACCGCCGTTCGGGCCCCAGGGGTCGCGCTGGCCGCGTTGATCAGTGCCAGTCACGAGGTGGGGACGGTGCAGCCGGTCGCCGAGGCGGCTGCGGCCTGCGCCGACGTGGGTGTGCCGCTGTACGTGGACGCGGCACAGTCGGTGGGCCGAGTGCCTCTGCCGGCCGGCTGGTCGGTGCTGACGGCGAGCGCCCACAAGTGGGGTGGGCCGCCCGGCGTGGGGGTACTGGCGGTCCGCAAGGGCACTCGCTGGGAGTCACCCTGGCCGGCCGACGAGCGGGAGAGCGGACGTACCCCCGGGGTGGTGAATCTGCCGGCGGTCGTGGCGGCGGCGGCGAGCCTGCGGGCGGCGGCGGCCGACGCGGCGGCCGAGGCGACCCGGTTGACCGCCCTGGTGGACCGGGTCCGGGAACGGGTCGCGGCGGAGGTGCCCGACGTCGAGGTGGTCGGCGACCCGGTGCTCCGGCTCCCGCACCTGGTCACCTTCTCCTGCCTGTACGTGGACGGGGAGGCGTTGCTGCACGCCCTGGACCGGCGGGGCTTCGCCGTGTCGTCCGGTTCGTCCTGCACGTCGTCCACGTTGCGTCCGTCGCACGTGTTGGAGGCGATGGGGGTGCTCTCGCATGGCAACGTGCGGGTCAGCCTGCACCGGGAGACGACCGAGGCGGACGTGGAGCGGTTCCTGACCGAGCTGCCGGGGATCGTCGCCGGGCTGCGCGCCGAGGCCGGGGTGGTGGGGCTGTGACGACGCCCGACGAGGTGATCGACTGCCGGGGGCAACGCTGCCCGCTGCCGGTGATCGCTGCGGCCCGACGGATGCCCGAGGTCCCGGTCGGCACTGTGGTCCGGGTGCTGGCCGACGACCCGGCAGCGGCGGTCGACATACCCGCTTGGTGCCGGATGCGCGGCCAGGAGTTCCTCGGCTCGGTCAACGCCCCCGAAGGCCCCGCCTACGACATCCGCCGAACCCAGTAACCCCACCCCCCGCCGCACCCCTACCCTGCGCCCCTACCCCGCTCCCCCACACACCCCGGCACCCCGGCACCCCGC
>NZ_JBEZEX010000009.1:134289-206931 GCF_040649115.1 Micromonospora sp. NPDC049049
CGTCACCCCGGCACCCCGGCACCCCGGCACCCCGGCACCCCGGCACCCCGGCACCCCGGCACCCCGGCACCCCGGCACCCCGGCACCCCGGCACCCCGGCACCCCGCGTCGATTATGGAGTTGTGGTGGTGGACAAAAGCCACATGAATGGGCTATCCGCCCGCCACAACTCCATGATCGACCGGACAGAGGCGGGCGGCGCGGGCTGAGGCCCCGTCCCTACACCCCGCCCTACCTCACCCTCGCGATCTTGCAGTTTCTGCGGGGACAAACGTGCGCAGAAGCCGCGAAAAGGCGACAGGAAGTGCAAGATCGCGGCGGCGAGGGGCAGGGCCGAAGGCCGAAGGCCACAGGCCGAGTGGCGAGGGCCGGGGCCGGGGCTGAAGGCCGCGGGGCGAGGCGCGAGTGCCGGGGCGAGGGCTGAGGGCGGGGCGGTTAGGCCGGGAGGAGGTGGGGGCGGACCTCTTCTGCCGCCGCGTCGCCGTAGGACTCGGCTAGGCGCTTGACGAACAGGTCGCGGCGGACGTCGTACTCCTGAGTGCCGACGGTCTCCAGGACCAGCGTGGCCAGCAGCGAGCCGACCTGGGCGGCGCGTTCCAGGCCCAGGCCCCAGGAGAGCGCGGTGAAGAAGCCGGCCCGGAAGCCGTCGCCGACGCCGGTCGGGTCGACCGCCCGGATCTCCCGCGCGATCGGTACGTGGATCGGGTCGATGCCGCGCCCGGCGATCTCCACACCGTGCTTGCCCAGCGTGGTGACCCGCACCTTGACCAGGTCCAGCAGTTGGTCGTCGCTGAGCTGCGCCTTGCTCTGCAGCAGCGACTTCTCGTAGTCGTTGGTCATCAGGTACTCGGCGCCTTCGATCAGCGCCACCACGTCCTCGCCGGGCATCCGGGCGAGCTGCTGGGACGGGTCGGCGGCGAAGGCGTACCCGCGGGTGCGGCACTCGGCCGAGTGGCGCAGCATCGCCTCGGGGTCGTTCGCGCCGACCAGCACCAGGTCCAGACCGCCGAGCCGGTCGGCGACCGGGGCCAGCTCGATGTTGCGGGCCTCGCTCATCGCACCGGCGTAGAACGACGCGATCTGGCACATGTCGGTGTCGGTGGTGCAGACGAAGCGGGCGGTGTGCGCCACCTCGCTGATGTGCACCGAGTCGCAGTCCACACCGTGGCGCTCAAGCCAGGAGCGGTAGTCGGCGAAGTCGGCGCCGACCGCGCCGAGCAGCACCGGGCGCAGCCCGAGCTGACCCATCCCGAAGGAGATGTTCGCCGCCACGCCGCCGCGGCGGAGCACCAGGTCGTCCACCAGGAAGGAGAGGGACACCTTGTGCAGTTGATCGGCGATGAGCTGGTCGGCGAAGCGACCGGGGAAGCTCATCAGGTGATCGGTGGCGATCGAGCCGGTGACGGCGATCTTCATGTCAACCCTCAGGGTCGGGAGCAGGGCGCGGTCAGCCTACCGGGACGGCAACGCGATGGTCACCGCTCGGTCGGACACCGGCAACCAGCCCGCCACGGCCCGCTTCGGGACCGGTGCGACAGCCGACCGGTACGGCGATGGGGCCGTCCCGAAGAACGGCCCCATCGTCGCTGATGTGTGGTGTGACTCAGTTGAACGAGTCACCGCAGGCGCAGGAGCTGCCCGCGTTGGGGTTGTCGATGGTGAAGCCCTGGGCGTCGATCCGGTCGGCGAAGTCGATCGTCGCGCCGGAAAGGTACGGGGCGCTCATCCGGTCGACGACGACCTCGACACCACCGAAGTCGGTCACGACGTCACCGTCGAGCGAACGCTCGTCGAAGAAGAGCTGGTACCGCAGGCCGGAGCAGCCGCCCGGCTGCACGGCGACGCGGAGCCGCAGGTCGTCGCGGCCCTCCTGCTCGATCAGGGCCTTGACCTTCTGCGCTGCGACGTCGGTGAGGACGACGGAAGTAGGGGCCTTGGCCTCGGTCGACTCGGTCTGCGCTGGCGTGGTCACGTGGAAGTCTCCCTGCGCGGTTTGGGTCCGGACGCACTGGCCAACGTCGCGCGTCGTCCAGTGATTCCCGGTTGTGGTCCTCAACCGATCGTACGCCGCCTTGGCCGGGCCCACCCGCGTGGCGTGACCCCCGCCGCAGGTCGCCCCCGGTCGGGGCGGGCGCACGCGGGCGGCCGGGACGTTCAGCGGCTCCACTGCCGGGCCAGCCGGGCCCCCAGCTCGCGCAGCCCCTCGGCGGGCCGGCTCAGCGCCGCGTCGAGCCCGCCGCGCTCCTCGCCGCCGAAGTGCTCCACCAGGCTGTACGCGTCGGTCACCCCGGCCGAGGCGGCCTCCCGCCGGCCGGTGCTCACCTGCCCGGCCACCACCACGCAGGGCACCCCCCGGTCGCGGGCGGCGCCGGCCACACCGGCGACGACCTTGCCACGCAGCGACTGGTGGTCGAACGACCCCTCGCCGGTGATCACCAGGTCGGCGGTGTCCAGCGCGGCGTCGAGACGGGTGGCCCGGGTGACCAGGCCGATCCCCGACTCGCAGTCGCCGCCCAGGGCGAGGAGCGCCGCGCCGATGCCGCCGGCGGCCCCGCCCCCGGGCAGCGCGCCGAGCCCTGCCGGGCAGCCGGCCAGGTCCTTCTCCAGCACCGCCGCGAAACGCTCCAGGGCCGCGTCGAGCAGTAACACGTCGGCGCGGTCGGCGCCCTTCTGCGGCCCGAACACGTTGCTGGCGCCGTGCAGGCCGAGCAGGGGGTTGTCCACGTCGGTGGCCGCGACCAGCCGGACGCCACGCAGCCGGGGCGCGCCGTCCAGCGCGTCGACGGCGGCGAGCGCCGCCCCGCCGTACGGCAGAGCGGCGCCGCCCTGGTCGAGGGGGGTCACGCCCAGCGCGGCGAGCATTCCGGCGCCAGCGTCGTTGGTGCCGGAGCCACCCAGCCCGATCACCACGGTGCGGGCACCGCTCTCCACCGCGGCGGCCACCAACAGACCCAGCCCGTACGAGGTGGTGGTCTTCGGGTCGCGCTCGGCCGGGGAGAGCAGGTGCAGCCCGCACGCCTGCGCGCTCTCCAGGTAGGCGGTCGAGCCGTCGGCGGTGAGCAGGATCTCACCGGCCGCCGGCCGGCCCAGCGGATCGACCGTCGACACCGGCACCCGCCGGCCACCGAGGGCCTCGGCGAGCACCTCCACGAAGCCCGGTCCGCCGTCGGCGAGCGGTCGGATCAGCAGATCGTCTCCGTCGGTGACGGTGCGCCAACCGGCGGCGACGGCGGCGGCCACCTCCGGTGCGGACAGGGTGCCGGCGAACTTGTCCGGGCAGAGCAGCACGCGCATGCCGAGCAGTGTGGCAGCCCACACCGAGCGAGGCTGCGTCGCGCTCGCGCTGTGGGACCATGGGCTACGTGACTTCGACCTGGGTGGAACCCTCCAACACGGCGACGGCTCTGCTGCTGCTCGGCCGGGGCAGTGACCCCGACACCGAGCGCGGTGTCGAGTGTCCGGGCGACCTGCCGGCGCCCAGCGATCCGGATCTGGTGGCCCGTGCCACCGCCGCGAAGGCGAAGCTGGGCAGCAAGGTCTTCGTGCTGGGGCACCACTACCAGCGCGACGAGGTGATCCAGTTCGCCGATGTGACGGGCGACTCGTTCAAGCTGGCCCGGGAGGCCGCGGCCCGCCCGGACGCGGAGTACATCGTCTTCTGCGGCGTGCACTTCATGGCCGAGAGCGCGGACATCCTCACCACGAGCACCCAGCGGGTGATCCTGCCGGACCTCGCGGCGGGTTGCTCGATGGCCGACATGGCCGTGCTGGGCCAGGTCGAGGCCGCGTGGGACACGCTGACCGAGCTGGGCATCGCCGGCGACACGGTCCCGGTGACGTACATGAACTCCTCGGCTGACATCAAGGGTTTCGTGGGCCGCAACGGCGGCGTGGTCTGCACCTCGTCCAACGCCAAGCGCGCCCTGGACTGGGCCTTCGAGCAGGGGTCGAAGGTGCTCTTCCTGCCGGATCAGCACCTGGGCCGTAACACCGCGGTGCTGGAGATGGGCCTGTCGCTGGACGACTGCGTGCTCTACGACCCGCACAAGCCCGGTGGCGGGCTCACCCCGGAGCAGCTGCGCGACGCCAAGATGATCCTGTGGCGGGGGCACTGCTCGGTGCACGGCCGGTTCACCCTGGAGAGCGTCAACGACGTACGGGAGCGGGTGCCAGGGGTCAACGTCCTGGTCCACCCGGAGTGCCGGCACGAGGTGGTCACGGCCTCCGACTACGTCGGGTCCACCGAATACATCATCAAGACCATCGAGGCGGCTCCGGCCGGCTCGGCGTGGGCGCTCGGCACCGAGCTGAACCTGGTCCGCCGGCTCGCCCTGGCGCACCCGGACAAGCAGATCATGTTCCTGGACAAGGCCGTCTGCTACTGCTCGACGATGAACCGGATCGATCTGCCGCACCTGGTCTGGGCCCTGGAGGAGCTGGTAGCGGGCCGGGTGGTCAACCAGATCACGGTGGACGCCGACACCGCGCACCACGCCCGGGTGGCGCTTGATCAGATGCTCGCGTTGCCCGGCGCGGACACCCCGCCGCCGACGGTGTCCTGATCACGATCCGTAGCGCTCTTGGTACGCAAAAGTGCCGGATCACCGATTAATGCCACACACGCCGATGTGACCGAGTCCTTTTTCGTCACCGAGGGCTATGCTGCCCAAGCGACGACACACGCGAGCCGTTTCGATGTGGCCGCATCCGGGGTAGCGAGGACGTTCAGGCACCCCACCATCAACACAGCAGCACCGACGCGCTGGAGGTTGCGTTGACCGACGACGTCCTGGTTGTGCACGGAGGTACTCCGCTCGAAGGGCGGATCCGCGTGCGCGGCGCGAAGAACCTCGTTTCGAAGGCGATGGTCGCCGCGTTGCTCGGCGACAGCCCGAGCCGGCTGTTCGACGTGCCGAAGATCCGCGATGTCGAGGTGGTGCGAGGTCTGCTCGGCCTGCACGGCGTCAAGGTCACCGACGGCACCGAGGACGGCGAGCTCGTCTTCGACCCGGCGAACGTGGAGAGCGCCAGCACCGACCAGATCAACGTGCACGCCGGTTCCAGCCGGATCCCGATCCTGTTCTGCGGCCCGCTGCTGCACCGCCTCGGGCACGCGTTCATCCCGGATCTGGGCGGCTGCCACATCGGCCCGCGTCCGATCGACTTCCACCTTCAGGCGCTGCGCGAGTTCGGAGCGACTGTCGAGAAGCGGCCCGAGGGGTTGCACCTGTCCGCGCCGAACGGGCTGCACGGCACCAAGTTCGCCCTGCCGTACCCGAGCGTCGGTGCCACCGAGCAGGTGCTGCTGACCGCCGTGATGGCCGAGGGCGTCACCGAGCTGCGCAACGCCGCAGTGGAGCCGGAGATCATCGACCTGATCTGCATCCTGCAGAAGATGGGCGCGATCATCAAGGTCCACACCGACCGGGTGATCGAGATTCAGGGCGTGCCCAAGCTGCACGGCTACACCCACCGGCCGATCCCGGACCGGATCGAGGCGGCGAGCTGGGCGGCCGCCGCCCTGGCCACCCGTGGCCACGTCGAGGTGCTGGGCGCTCAGCAGGCCGACATGATGACCTTCCTGAACATCTTCCGCTCGGTCGGCGGCGAGTACGAGGTCACCGACGCCCGCGCGCCGAAGCTGGGCGACCCGGGTCAGGAGGGCGGCATCCGCTTCTGGCACCCGGGTGGCGAGCTGAACGCGGTGGCGCTGGAGACCGACGTGCACCCCGGCTTCATGACCGACTGGCAGCAGCCGCTGGTCGTGGCGCTGACCCAGGCGCGCGGCCTGTCGATCGTCCACGAGACGGTCTACGAGCAGCGGTTGGGCTACACCGAGGCGCTCAACTCGATGGGCGCCAACATCCAGGTCTACCGGGACTGCCTCGGCGGCACCCCGTGCCGCTTCGGCCGGCGCAACTTCAAGCACTCCGCCGTGATCGCCGGGCCGAGCAAGCTGCACGCCGCCGACCTGGTCATCCCGGACCTGCGGGCCGGGTTCAGCCACCTGATCGCGGCGCTCGCGGCCGAGGGCACCTCCCGGGTGTACGGCGTGGACCTGATCAACCGGGGCTACGAGGACTTCGAGGCGAAGCTCGCCGACCTGGGCGCGCACGCCGAGCGTCCGTAACGTCGCTCACCCATCGTTCGGCTACGACGGCTCCAGGTCGCGCTGCGACCTGGAGCCGTCGGTCGCTGTACCGCGATGTGCACCGGGCGCGGACCGTTGGCTACCCTTGCCGCGTGCCGTCGCTCTTTCGCCGCAAGTCCACCGACCTCGTCGACGAGGCCGTCACCTCGGTGACCCCCGAGGAGACCGCTGAGCGTTCCCGGGGTTACACCCCGGCCAAGGGTCGGGAGACGCCCAAGCGGCCGACCGTCGGCCGTCGGCCGGCCGGCCCCACGCGTCCCCTCACCAAGGAGGAGGAGCGGGAGCGCCGCCGGCAACTGCGCGCCGAGGCGGCGTCGGAGTTCCGCCGCGAGGGTGGCCCCCGCGACCGTGGCCCGGAGCGGCTGCTGGCCCGCAACGTGGTCGACTCCCGGCGTACCGTCGGCACCTGGTTCTTCGGCGGCGCGCTGATCGTGCTGGTCGGCTCGAACGCCGCCATGCCGCCGGTGGTCCGGCTGATCTCCAACGTGCTCTGGGGAGCGCTGGCGCTGGGTGTGGTCGTCGACTCGGTGCTGATCTGCCGCAAGATCAGCAAGTTGGTCCGGGAGCGCTTCCCGAAGACCGACCAGCGGATGGGCTCGCTCTTCCTCTACGCGGTCATGCGGTCGATCACCTTCCGCCGGATGCGCGCTCCGGCGCCCCAGGTCAAGCTGGGCGACAAGGTCTGACCGGCGGGCGGGCCGTCCCACAGCTCCACGATCCTCGCACCATCAGCGAAACTGCTGCCTCAGACATCTGCGAGGCAGCAGTTTCGCCGTAACTGCGCGGATCTTGTCGTGCGTTCTTCATGCTGAACGGGTCGTTGTTCGACAGACCGAACATGTGACCAATGGAGCGAAGGCATGCCTTCGGAACCGGCTGCCCCCCTGGCCACCATCGCCGCCGCCCTACGCCGGGAGCGGGAACGGGTCGGCATCTCGCTGACCGAGCTGGCCCGCCGAGCGGGGGTGGCCAAGTCCACCCTCTCCCAACTGGAGTCGGGCACCGGAAACCCGAGTGTGGAGACACTCTGGGCGCTGGGCGTCGCCCTCGGTGTGCCGTTCAGCCGGCTGGTGGAGCCCGTCGACGACGGCGTACGGGTCATCCGGGCCGGGGACGGGCCGCACGTCCGCTCGGAGCAGGCCGACTTCAGCGGAACGCTGCTCAGCGCCGGTGCGGCGCACCTGCGCCGGGACGTCTACCTGATCAGGCTCGAGCCCGGCGCCGTGCGGGCCGGGCCCGGACACACCCCGCGCAGTATCGAGCACGTGGTGGTCGCCGCCGGACGGCTGCGGGTGGGGCCCGAGGCGGCACCTGTCGAACTCGAACCCGGCGACTACGCCACGTTCCCCGGCGACGCCCCGCACCGTTACGAGGCGCTCGCTCCCGGTACGTTCGCCGTCCTCGTCATGGAGCACCCCTGAGCGACGAGGGCGATACCGCCGCAGCCAGGTGATCCTTGAGTGCGGTAAGGTCGGAGTCCAGATTCGCTTATAGGACCAAATGTCCGAAACCAATGGGATAACGTTTGCGCCGGTGGGCGGCACCACAGTGGCGGTGAGCGAGCCCACGCCGTTACCCTCCATCCGCAGCCACGGCCTGCCGGAGCGGCGATCTGACCGGCGCGTGCGGCCCCAGCGCGACAATTTGCAACGAGGTGACAACGCGTGAGCGAGCGGACGCGAGCCGGCCACCGGGGCGTGGCAGGCGGCGACCGGACGCCCAGCGGTCACCCGACGGCGGCTGCGGACACCTCACCCCCGGCGAGAATCGGCCGAGCGGCCGGGTGTGGCGACGGGCTCGGCGGATGAACGGCCGCTACACCGACCGGTGGTCAGACCCGAACGAACCGTCCTGGGTGGTCGAGCCGACCACCGAGTGGCACCCCCAGTTCCCCGGCCAGCGTTACGCCGGCGACATCGGCATGCCGCACCAGCCACCACCGCGCGGACGCGCGACGGTGTCCGGTCGCGCCGAGGTGCCGCCGCTGGCGCCCACCCGCCCGGACGGCACCTACCTCGGCCGGTCCTGGTCCGACGAACCACCGGCGGAACAGGCACCTCACGGCCGTTCCTGGGCCGACGACGAGCCGGGCGAGGCGTCGGCCTACAGCCGACTCCGCAGCGACGAGCTCGCGGCCGACGCGTCCGCCTACGGCCGGCCCGACAGCGCTGACTCCCGCCACTACGACCACGAGCCGTACCGTCGTCCGCTGCCCGAGCCACCCCGCCGCGACGACCGCCGCTCGCCCGAGTCGGACCGACGGACCGCCTGGTCCGACCGACGCCCCGCCGACGAGCGAGGTCCCGCTCGGGAAGCCGCCTGGCATCGGGACCAGCCCAACCCCGAGCGGTACGACAGCCGCGGCCCCCGGCAGGAGCCCGCCGAGCGGGATCGGGGTTACCGGGGATCTCCGCCGGTCTCCCCCGCGCCCCGACCCGAACCCGGCTGGGTGCCCGAGCCGGACGACACACCACGTCGGCGCGGCACGCCGGAACGGCCCGCCGCTGGTCACGAACGGCACACCGCCGACGGGTACGGCGTCCGACCCACCCGCGACCACGACGGCCGCGTCGCCGACGGGGTCGACCCGTGGGCATCAGTGGACGGCCGCACGCGATACCGCGCCGACGGGTACCCGGACCGGGCCGCAGAGGACCTGCGCCGCCCGGAGCCGCGCTACCGCGCGGACGAGGGGATCGGCGCAGCACCCTCACCCAACGGTGGGCGACGGCGTCGCCCCGAGCCGGACCTGACCGACCAACCGCGCCTCGACGACGACCGGCGGCGGCCCGACACCGACCCGCACCGGCAGCAGCCCCGTGAGGCGGCGGCCCGCGCCGAGGCGTACCCGGACCGGCGACCCCGCGAGCAGGCCCGCCCGGACGGGTACCGGGACAACGGGTACCGCGACGACGCACCCCGTGAGGACGCGTACCGCGAGCCCCGTCCGCAGCCTGGCCAACGGTCGGACGGCAGTCTGCCCTGGCCAGCACCGGGTCCGGTGCGCCAGGACCGCACCTCGGACCGCACCCGGGAGCCCGGCCACCGCACCACGGACCCGCACCGCACCGACCCACACGGCAGCCCCGACCCGTACCGCAGCCCCGACCCGCACCGCACCACGGACCCGTACCGCGGCGCGGACCCGTACCGCGGCGCCGACCCGGGCATGTCGCCGCGCCCGGCCGCCCGGCCCGACCGGCCGGCGGCCACGCCGTCCCGGCCTGACGAGCGCCCGGCGGCCACTCCGACACGGTACGACGAACGACAGGTACGCCCGGCCGCCACAGCGCCGCCCGCCTCCGACCGCGCCATGCCGGTCTCCCCGGAGCGGCCCGTGTCGCCAGCACCCGTCTCCCCCGCTTGGGACCGACCGGTGTCAGCCGCCCCAGCTTCCCCGCAACGACCGGTGTCGCCAGCACCCGACTCCCCCGCCTGGGACCGACCGGTGTCAGCCGCCCCCGCTTCCCCGCAACGACCGGTGTCGCCAGCACCCGTCTCCCCCGCCTGGGACCGACCGGTGTCAGCCGTCCCGGTCTCACCCGCCTCCGACCGGCCGGTCTCGGGGCCACCCGCCGCGCGCCTGCGGTTGGAGTACCTGCCCGCGCCGGTGGACCCGCCCGGCGCCGACGAGCGCTCGGACGCCCCATCGGCATCGGGACGCCGGCCGCTGGCCGAACCGCCACCGGCATCCGGACCGCATCCCGCTCCGCCGCCGCGTTACCCCGGCCCGGACAGCCGGGACCGTCCGGCGGACCAGCGGCGCGGCGAGGAGCCGGGCCCGGACCGCCGTCGGGTCGGCGACCCGTTGGCCGGCACCCCACCGACCGACCGCCGCCCGACCTCCCCGGACCGCTCGCCCCCGGCGGAGCGGCCGCACCCCGCCGATCGACCGGCCGCGCCGGATCGACCGGCGGCGCAGCAGCGCCCGTACCCACCGGAGCGACTGGCACCGACGGCGGACGCCCGTCCGTCGGTGGCCCCGCCACCCACCTGGCAGGCACCGCCGCCGGCGACCCGGTCCGACCCGAGCCCGGCGGCCCCGCAGCCACCGGCGGCGGAGGTCGAGCCGGTGCTTCCGCCGGCCCCCGGTACGCCGCGCCGCTACGTACCCCCGCCGCCCGCGGAAGAGCCGGTGGCGCCCGTTCACGAGCCGGACGACGTCCCGGGTGCCCGCGGACCGGAGGCGTGGTTCAGCCCCGCTCAGCCCGCCGAATCCGACCAGGCCGAGCCTGCGACGGACCAGCGGTCGTTCGACCAGATCGACGACGAGGCCGGCGACCCCGACCGCTCCGCGACACCGGACGCGCAGGTGTCGACGCCGGCGGCCGACACCCATCTCGGTGTGGCCGACGAGCACGCCAGCGGGTCGGCACCAGACGACGCGTTCGCCCCGGTCTCCGCGCCGCCCGCCCACCCGGTCTCCGGTGCCCCGCGGCTCTGGGCGGACGACCTGGACGACGACCCGCAGCCCGGCTTCGACACGGACCCTGTGGATGGCGACCAGCCCGTCTCCGGCGTACCTGTCGTCGCGATGCCCCACCAGCGGACCGAAGCCGACCTCGACGCCGAGGGCGAGGCCGACCAGCAGCCCTTTGCCGCGTCACCCAGCGCGAACACCGATCCGGTCGAGCACGACCCGACGGACGAACTCGCGCCACCGGCCGAGCCGACGGACGCGATCGACGACCCGAGCGCGAGCCCGGCGGACGGCTCGCCAGCCGACGAGTGGCGGGGCGACGCGGCGACGCATGTCACGGCTGCGGACGACACGAGCCCGCCCGTCTCGGCACCTCCCGTCTCCGCACCGCCGCTTTCCGCACCGCCGGTCTCGGTCACGCCGGTCTCCGCACCGCCGGCCTCGGTCACACCGACCTCCGCACCGCCCGCCTCGCTCACACCGGTCTCCGCACCGCCCGCCTCGGTCACGCCGGTCTCCGTCCCTCCGGCCCCGCCGGTATCGGCGCCACCCGCGGCACCCGTCTCCGTGCCGCCCCTCTCCTCCGCGCCCGTCTCCGCACCGCCGGCACCGACCGCAGCTCCGGTGCCCGCACCACCCGCCTCACCGCAGCAGTACTCCGTAGCGCCCGTATCCGCGCCACCCGCGCCCGCACAGCCGTACTCCGGAGCCCCGGTCTCCGCACCGCCGGCACCCGCAGCAGAGCCCGCCTCCGCGCCACCGGCCTCGACAGCACCGCCCGCCGCAGCGCCGGTCTCCGGACCGCCAGCGTCGATAGCGCCGACGTCCGCACCGCCAGCATCGGTGGCGCCGGTCTCCGGACCGCCAGCATCGGTGGCGCCGACGTCCGCACCGCCGGCGTCGGCCGTACCCGGCCCGAGGAGCGGCTGGGACGGGGAGCACGAGCAGGTGTCCGCGCCACCCGACGAAGCACCGCCGGTGGTGACCCGCCCGTCGCTGGCCGACCCGGGCGACCCGGAGCAGGTGCTGGCCGCGTACCGGTGGCGGTTGGACCCGGTCACCCTGCGCGAGGAGCTGACGGAGCCGGACGACCTGCGGGCCATCCGTCGGCGGCTGACCGAGAAGTTGGGCTCGGCGGTCGACAACCGTGCCCGGGCCCGGCTGCTCAGCCTGCGGGCGGTGGCCTCGCGGATCCTCGGCGACCTGGACGACGCGCTGGCCGACGGTCGGCTCGCCCTCACCTACGCCGAGGCCACCGGCGAGCTGCGCCGGACCGCGCTGGCCCAGGCCCGGCTGGCCCACGTGCTGCGCTGGCGTGGCAACTTCGCCGAGGCCGACCAGCTCTTCGCCCAGGCCAACTCGGTCGAGTTGCCCGACCGGCTACGGGCCGCGCTGCACGAGCACGCCGGGCGGTCGTGTTACGACCAGGGGCGGCTCATGGAGGCGTGCGAGCACTTCGAGAAGGCGCTCGACCTGCGCGGCGCGGGCGACGCCGAACTGCTGGAACGGGTCCGGGTCGCCCTCGACGCGGTCACCGTCCGGGCCGAGGCGGATGGCTTCGGGGCGTACCCCCGGGGTCGGGACGAGGTGCTCGACCGGGACCGGCCCCCGTTGCCGGACCGGGACGGGTCGCTGTGGGGTTACACCAGCCAGGACGGCGACGTGATCGTCCCCGCCCGGTACGCCGAGGCGCAGCCCTTCCACGACGGGTTGGCCTGGGTCCGCCGGCCGGACACCGACCGCTGGTCGCTGATCAACCTGCTCGGTACGACGGTGATCCCGCCGTCCTTCCGGGCCGCGCAGCCGTTCAGCGACGGCCTGGCGTGGGTGGTCGGCGAGGGTGGTTGGACGGCGATCGACGCGACCGGGGCGGTGCAGGTCGCGCCGAACTTCGCCGAGGTACGACCGTTCCGGCGTGGGCTGGCCGCGGTACGGCGCGAGGGTTGGGGAGCGGTCGACCGGACCGGTCGGGTCATCGTGCCCACCCGCTACCACGGCTTCGTCACCGAGTTGGCCGACGGCCAGAAGATCGACGGTTTCACCGACGAGGGGCTCGCCGTGGTCGACGTGGCGGGTCGGCGGGGCGTGGTGGACCGCACCGGCACGGTGCTGGTCCCGCCGGCGCACCCGATGCTGGTCATCCACCCGGTGGCGTTCCTGGTCGAGAGCGACAACGGGCGGTGGGGCGCGCTGGACCGGCGCGGCGTGCCGCTCATCGATCCGGTGCACCGCGATCGCGCCGAGGTGCTGGAGGAGATCGACCGGCTCCTCACCGACGCCAACCCGGTGCTCTGAGTCGCCGGTCGCCGGTGTTGATCCACTGGGGCTAGGGTCGGTACATGGAATTCCGACACCTGGGCCGTTCCGGCCTGATGGTCAGCGAGATCTCGTACGGCAACTGGATCACCCACGGTTCGCAGGTCGAGGAGGACGCGGCGTTCGCCTGCGTCCGGGCCGCTCTCGACGCGGGGATCACCACCTTCGACACCGCCGACGTGTACGCCGGCACCCGGGCCGAGGACGTGCTCGGCCGGGCGTTGCAGAACGAGCGTCGTGAGGGCCTGGAGATCTTCACCAAGGTCTACTGGCCGACCGGGCCCGGCCGCAACGACCGTGGCCTGTCCCGCAAGCACATCATGGAGTCGATCAACGGCTCGCTGCGCCGACTGCGCACCGACTACGTGGACCTCTACCAGGCCCACCGCTACGACTACAGCACCCCGCTGGAGGAGACGATGGAGGCGTTCGCCGACGTCGTCCACTCCGGCAAGGCGCACTACATCGGCGTCTCCGAGTGGACCGCCGCCCAGCTGCGCGCCGCTCACCCGCTCGCCCGGGAGCTGCACGTGCCGCTGGTGTCCAACCAGCCGCAGTACTCGCTGCTCTGGCGGGTCATCGAGACTGAGGTCGTGCCGGCCAGCGAGGAGCTGGGCATCGGGCAGATCGTCTGGTCGCCGATGGCGCAGGGCGTACTCTCCGGCAAGTACCTGCCGGGCCAGCCACCGCCGGCCGGTTCCCGGGCCACCGACGAGAAGTCGGGCGCGGGCTTCATCTCCCGGTTCATGAACGACGACGTGCTGACCCGGGTCCAGCAGCTCAAGCCCCTCGCCGAGCAGGCCGGGCTCAGCATGGCCCAGCTCGCCGTGGCGTGGGTGTTGCAGAACCCGAACGTCTCGTCGGCGATCATCGGCGCGTCCCGCCCCGAGCAGGTGCACGACAACGTGAAGGCCGCCGGGGTGAAGCTCGACGCCGACCTGCTCACGGCGATCGACGACATCGTCGAGCCGATCGTCGAGCGGGACGCGGCGAAGACCGAGTCCCCCGCGCAGCGTCCCTGACGTTGTTCCGGCCCGGCCGGCGCGAATCCCTCGCGCCGACCGGGCCGGGTCAGCTCCGCCCGGTCAGCTCCGCCGGGTCAGCTCCGCCCGGTCAGCTCCGCCCGGTCGCCGGGCCCGGTCAGCTCTGCCAGAAGCGGATCAGCTCCAGGCCGGTGGCGTAGAGCCACGACGGCAGACCGAGCAGGTCACCGACCGCGAAGACCGCGTCGAAGAACCAGCCGCCGATGCGCGGGTTCCACAGCAGCGCGAAGAGCAGGATGAAGCCGTACGGCGCGAACAGGTCGTACATTTTGCGCCACTGCGGGGTGAGCCACGGCTGGATCATGTTGCCGCCGTCCAGGCCGGGCACCGGCAGCAGGTTCAGCACACTGGCGGTGAGCTGGAGGAAGGCGAGCAGCGCCACCCCGGCCCAGAACTCCACCGGACCATCCGACCGGGTGCCGACCTGCACGGCCGCCACCAACAGCAGCGTGAACAGCACGTTCGTCGCCGGGCCGGCGAGGCTGACCAGGGTGTGCCGCAGTCGACCCGGGATGGCGTGCCGGTCCACCCAGACCGCGCCACCCGGCAGGCCGATGCCGCCGAGCAGCACCACCACCACCGGCAGCACGATCGACAGCAACGGGTGGGTGTACTTGAACGGGTTGAGCGTCAGGTAGCCGCGATGGGCGATGTCCCGGTCGCCGGCCCGGTAGGCCACCACCGCGTGGGCGTACTCGTGCAGGCAGAGCGACACCAGCCAGCCGGACACCACGAAGAGGAACACGTTGAACCGGACGCTGCCGTACCCGTTCCAGGTCAGCACCCCGCTGACCGCGAAGAGCGCGACCAGACCGAGGAAGACCGGGCTGGGACGGAACGCCGCCTTGGGCACGCCGAGGACCAGCCCGTCACCGCCCGGGCGGTCGTAGGCCATCACTCGGCCGTGGGCAGCAGGCTCATCCGGTAGTCCACCCGGTCGTCCTCCACGAGCGCGACCGAGGTGACGCCGGACGCCGCGAGCTCCCGCCAGGTCTGACCGATCCAGGATTCGGCGTCGGCCTGGCTGCCGAACGACTCCGCCGGTCCCTCGACCGTCTGGCCGTCCGTGCCCTCGTACCGCCAGCTCCACGCCATGCCGCGTCTCCCCTCGCCGCTGAAGTCCCCGTGGGACGAACCCTCGCCAGCGTAGTCGGCCCGGCGCGCAACGGCCGCTCGCTCGCCCCGGCAGGGGCCGACGGGGTGGATCAATCCGATCGACGCCGGCCGGTACGGTGGCTCGGTGCTGACACGGGGAGTGCTGCTCGGCGGCCGGTACCGGCTAGGCGAGCGGGTGGCGACGGGTGGGATGGGAGCGGTCTGGCGCGGCACCGACGTCCTGCTGGAACGCGAGGTCGCCGTGAAGGTGCTGCTGCCGTCGCTGGTCGCCGATCCGGAGTTCACCGCCCGGTTCCGGGCCGAGGCGCGGATGCTGGCCGCGCTGCGGCACCCCGGCGTGGTGCCGGTGCACGACGTCGGGCAGGCAGTGCTCGACGACGGCAGCCAGGTCGACTACCTGGTGATGGAGTACGTCGAGGGCGAGCCGTTGTCCGCCCGGGTGCGCGCGGTGGGGCGGCTGGATCCGGCCACCACCATGTCGGTGCTGGCCCAGGCCGCCGACGCGCTGCACACCGCACACCTCGCCGGCATCGTGCACCGGGACGTAAAGCCGGGCAATCTGCTGGTCAAGGGCGACGGCACCGTGGTGCTCGTCGACTTCGGCATCGCCCGGTCCCGCGACATGGCCGGGCTCACCGCCGCGAACATGGTGCTCGGCACCGCCTCGTACATGTCTCCGGAGCAGGCCACCGGGCAGCCGGCCTCGGCCGCCACCGACATCTACGCGCTCGGCGCGGTGGCGTACTTCTGCCTTTCCGGGCAGCCGCCCTTCAACGGTGACAACCCGCTCGCGGTGGCGCTGCGGCACGCCCAGGAGGATCCGGCGGCGCTGCCGGCGGACACCCCACCGGCGGTTGCCGCGGTGGTGGCCCGCGCGCTGGCCAAGCGCCCGGAGGACCGGTTCGGCAGCGCCGCTGAGTTGGCCGCTGCCGCCGCCGATGCCCGCGACGCGACAGTGGCGAGCATTCCGGTCTCCGCCCGCCCACCGTGGGCGCTGGCCGCTCCCACCCCGGGCGTCGCGGCCCCCGCCGCCCCGCCGGCCGGCCCGACTCCCCTTCCGCCAGCCGGCCTGGCTTCCGCACCGTCGGTCGCGGCGACGCCGCCCGCCGGGTCGGTGTCGGCAGGGCCCGCCGCTCCACGCCCACCGGCGAGCGTCGCGGTCGAAGCGACGACCGAGCCGAAGCCGACCCGGGAGGACGCGCTCGGGAGCGGGCCGCCGGGCCGACGCCGTCCGCTGCTGGTCGGGGCAGGTGCGGCCGTTCTCGTCGCGCTCGTCGTCGCGGTGGCCGTGGTGGCGCTCCGGCCCGAAGCGAAGTCGGGTTCGGCGGACCAGCCACCCGCGCTGGCCGGCGAGTCGGCGGCGGTCTCCGACGCACCGCTGCCGCCCGGGGACGCGACCACCACCGGGCCCGGGCCCAGCGCAACGCCGGGGGTCGGTCGGACCGCGACGGCCGCCCCGACCGGGTCTCCCGACGCGACGACCAGCGGCGACCCCACCAGCGCCGCAGTGCCGGGCGGTACGCCGACCGGTACGACCAGCAGCCGACCGACGCCCAGCCGCACCCCGTCCAGCCGGCCCAACCCGTACACGGCCGCCCAGGCGTGCGGCAGCGGCTACCAGGTGATCGACTCGGCGACGCTGACCGGCGGGGACGGGCAGCGCAAGGGCCGGGTCTTCCTGCTGTACCACTCGGGCACAGGGACCAACTGCGTGGTCACCCTCAAGGACACCGCGGTCGGCGCGAAGTCCGCAGCGTCGGCGTACCTGGAGGTGCAGGGTCGGGCCCGCAGCACTGACAGCGGGTCCTTCGACTACTACGCCGGGCCGGTGCGGGCCACCGCCGCCGGGACGTGCGTCAAGTGGGGCGGCACCACCGGCGGCGTCAGTTACGGCAGCGGGTTCGAACACTGCGACTGACCGCCGCGCCGGCAGTGCAGCGGGCCGGGGTCGCGCGCCGCCTTCGGGTGGGGGAACTGGGCGCTTCCCCGCAATGGAGGCGGAACGGACTTTCGATCTTCGGCAGGGTCGGGGCGACGTGCCCGGGCCCGAAGGATGAGAACTAAGGTACGGGCATGTCCGTAGACGGGTGGAACACGGTCCTGGTGCTCGGCGGTATCCGGTCCGGCAAGTCCGAGTTCGCCGAGTCCCTGGTCAGCGACGCGCCGGTGGTCCGCTACGTCGCCACCGCGCCCGAGGGCGACCCGGAGGACACCGAGTGGGCGACCCGGCTGGCGGCGCACCGCGCCCGACGGCCGGGCAGCTGGACCACCGAGGAGACCACCGAGGACCCGCGCCGGCTGGCCGACGTGCTCGAGTCCGCCGAGCCCAACGAGTTGTTGCTCGTCGACGACCTGGGCGGCTGGGTGACGGTGCTGCTCGACCCGGACCACCAGCCCGCCGACGACGTGGCGACCATCGCCGAGCTGGCCGAGGCGATCCGCGGGTGTGCCGCCCGGGTGGTGCTGGTGAGCCCCGAGGTGGGGCTGTCGCTGGTGCCGACCACCCCGCTGGGCCGGGCGTTCACCGACGCGTTGGGCGCGGCCAACCGTGCGGTCGCCGACGCCTGCGACGCGGTCGTACTGGTCGTCGCCGGTCAGCCGGTCTGGCTCAAGTCGCCCGCCACCGCCACCGCCACCGAACCGTCTGCTCCCGCCACGGTGACCGCGTCGCCGACCGCAGCCGCGGCACCGGTCGTGGCGAGCCTGGCCGACACCGAGCCCACCCCCGAGGTGCAGCTCCCCGACGTGCTGACCCCCACGCCGCCGGCCACCCCGACCGCGGAACCGGGCAACCCCTGGGCCGCGCCGACAATGGCGCTGCCGATGGTGTCCACCGGGCTGGTCATCCAGCCCGGCATGGAGCTGCCCATGCCCGACGAGTACGCCGGCCCACAGGCGGTCGACCGACTGGCCACGCTGGACGTACCGGGCGCCGGGCTGGGCGTGTTGGACCGGGTGGTGGGCTTCGCCGCCGCCACCCAGGGCACCTCGACCCCCGCCGCCTGGGGCTCAGCGCGGGTGCTGCTGCTGCACGGCGACCACGCCGGCGGGGCGGCGGCCGGCACCGTCGCCGGTGAGTCGGCACGCCGCGCCGCACAGGCCCGCGCCGGTCAGGGCGCGTTGGCACGGCTGGCCGCCGAGAGCGGCGCGAGTCTCCAGGTGGTGGACACCCCGGCCTCCGCGCCGATCGAAGACCAGCAGGCCCTCGCGCCGGAGCAGGTGGAGTCCGCGCTGCGTTACGGCTGGCGGTTGGCCGAGCAGGCCGCCGACGCCGGCGTACAACTACTGGTGCTCGCCGCGTGCGGCGCCGGCACCGAGGCGGCGGCCGCGGCGGTGCTCGCGGCGACCGCGGGCGCGGAACCGCCCGCCGTGCTGGGTCGGGTGATCACCGACTCCGGCGAGATCGACGACGCGGCGTGGATGATCCGCTGCGCGGCGGTGCGCGACGCGCTGCACCGCACCCGACGCTCGTCTCGCGGCGCGAAGGACATCCTGGCCGAGTTGGGCGGCGGCGACGTGGCGGTGGCCACCGGCGTACTGCTCGGCGCCACCGCCCGCCGGGTGCCGGTGCTGCTCGACGGTCCGGTCGGGTTGGCCGCCGCCATGGTGAGCCGTGACCTGGCCGGGCAGGCCCGGCACTGGTGCCTGCTGGCCGACCACGGCGGGCACCCGGCCGTGCGGCTCGCCGCCGACGTGCTGGGCCTCACCCCGCTGCTCGACCTGCGGATGGATCTCGGCGAGGGCGCCAACGCGCTGGTCGCGCTACCGCTGCTGCGCTCGGTGCTGGCGTTGTCCGCCGCGCTGCCGGTGCACCCGTCGCTGGGCGGCACCGACGACACCGACCCGCCCGCCGACGAGCCGGAGTCCACCGACCCGAGCTACGCGGACCCGGATCTCACCGAGCCCGACTCGACCGAGCCCGACTTCGCCGAGCCGGTGCCGGCCGGGCCGGGCCCGGCCAGCACCGGGGTGGACGAGCAGCCGGCGTCGGGCTGGCGTGCCGGCTGAGCCACGGCTGCTCGCGGGAGCCCGGCTGGCGGTCACCACGTTCACCACGCTGCCGGTGCGGGCCGGGCGCATCGACCGATCCGTCGCGGGCACGGCGATGGCCCTCGCCCCGGTGGTCGGCGCGCTACTCGGCGCCCTGCTGGCCGGTGTGCTGCTGCTGGCCGGGGCGCTCGCACCGCCGCTGGTGGCGGCCGGCGTCACCGTCGGCGTCGCCGCGCTGCTCACCCGAGGGCTGCACCTGGACGGGCTGGCCGACACAGTTGACGCGCTCGGCTCCTACCGGCGGGGCGCGGCGGCCCTGGAGATCATGAAGAAGCCGGACGTCGGCCCGTTCGGAGTGGTCGCCCTGGTGGTCGTACTCCTGGTGCAGGCGGCGGCGCTCGCCGACCTCGCCGGTCGGTCCTGGCCGGCGTGCCTCGCGGCGGTGGTCGCGGCGACCGCGGCCGGGCGGCTCGGTGTCACGGTGGCCTGCCGGCGGGGCGTGCCGGCGGCCCGGCCCGACGGGCTGGGCGCGCTGGTCGCCGGCACGGTCGGCCCGGTGGCGGTGGCCGCCGGCGCGGTCGCCGTCGTGCTGCTGGCGGTGCCCGCGGTGCCGGGCCGTCCGTGGCAGGGGCCGCTGGCCGTCGTCGCCGCGACCGCCGTCGCGCTACCGCTGCTCAACCACGTGGTACGCCGCCTCGGCGGGATCACCGGCGACGTCCTCGGCGCGACCGTCGAGGTGGTCACCACGCTGGTCTACCTGGGTCTGGTGCTGTCCGGCTGAACCGGGCCCGGCGGGCCGGGTAGCGTTCGGCTCGACAACACCGGCGCGGCCACCGGGGGAACCCACAATGCTCATCACGGACGACTTCCTGCCCGTTCCGGTGCCGGAGTCGCTCAGCGCGACCTACCTGGTGCCGATGGCGGGGCTACCGAAGGTCAGTGCGAAGACCGCGGTGGCGGCCCTGACCGGCCGACTGGCCGAGCCGGTGCACGGGCTGGCCCGGCAGATGCTCGACAGCCCGCTGATGAGCGTCGACACCCGGCCGATCGCCGAGTTCCCCGAACTGCCACCGGACCTGCTCACCGCGTTCGGTGCCACCAAGGAGCAACTGGACCGGCTGGCGGCGGCGACGCACCTGGTGGTCGTACAGGCCGAGTACCGGCCCGGTTGGCCACCCGCGCACGAGTGGGCCGCGCGGGCGGTCGCGGCAGCCGTGGCGGAATCCGTCGACTGCGACGTGGTGGACGTCTTCGGCCTCCAGTTCCTCGACCCGGCGACCGCGCTGCGCTCCCTCCCCGACGAGCAGGGCCGGATCCGACTTGTCGACTGGGTGCTGGTGCCGTACTCGTCGGACACCGAGGGCCTGTGGTTCACCACCAAGGGGCTGCGCCGCTTCGGTCTGCTGGAGTTGCAGACCCAGGGGGTTCCCGACCACCTCACCCGGGCCTGGGGTGCGGTGATGACCGGGGCGGCCCGCCGACTGCTGCGGGACTGGACCGACGGGCTCACCGGCGAGGAGGTGCCGGCGTTCGTGCAGCTCCCGGTGCTGGCCACGGTCACCGGGCACGACATCGCTGTGGCGTACGGCAACCCGGAGCAGCACGGCGCCACCGCCCCGGTGCTGCTGCGCCTCGAACTGGACCCGGCGACCGACCCGGAGGCCGACTCGTTCCTCAGCCTGCGCCCGCCGGCCGGGCACCCCGGTCCGGACGGGCGCTACTACGCCGCCGCCTGCGCGACCCTGTTCTCCGGCATCCAGCCGGACGTGCGCTACGCCCGCTCCGGTGACGCGATGAGCCGTGCGGTCGCCACCGCCCGGGCCGCGCTGGATGACGCTCGGGCCCGGTTCGTCGCAGGGCAACTCCCCACGGAGTCACAACTGGTGGTGAAGTACGGCCTGCCCGGAGACGACGGCCCGGAGTACGTCTGGGCGGGCGTCACCTCGTGGGAGACCCCGGAACGCATCGTCGGCGTGAGCGCCAGCGACGCCAACACCGACCAGAGCGTCCGCATCGGCGGCCCCGTGGTCGTGGAGACGTCCGACGTGGTCGACTGGGCCGTCCTGGACGCCACAGGCGTCATCGAAGGCGGCTGGACCCAGGCAGTCCTGGACTCCGGCGAACCCCCAACCCCCAAAACCCCCTAACCCCACCCAGCCCCAGCCCCAGCCCCAGCCACGTTGATCATGAAGTTATTGTCATGGCTGCCGGCGTGTCGTAGCAATAACTTCATGATCAACAACATCTGGGGCCCGGGGCGAGGCGATCCGGGTTACTTCACTGAGGGGTTTACGAAGGGGGGTTTGGTCAGGGTCAGGGGGGCTCGGCGGCCTCGGATGTCGATCTCGACCTCGTCGCCGTCGGTCAGGTTGGCGTCGGTGTCCAGCAGGGCCAGCGCGATGCCCTGCTTCCTCGTCGGGCTGAAGGTGCCGCTGGTCACGGTGCCGACCTGGGTGTCGCCCACGTGCAGGGTCATGCCGGGCCGCGGGATCGCCCGGTCGACGGCCACCAGGCCGCGCAGCGTACGCCGGGGGCCGGCGGCCTTCTCGGCGAGCAGCGCGTCGCGGCCCCAGAAGGCCGGCTTGTCCCAGCCGACCGCCCAGCCGGAGCGGGCCTGCACCGGGCTGATGCCCAGGGAGAGGTCCTGCCCGTGCAGCGGGTACCCCATCTCGGTCCGCAGCGTGTCCCGGGCGGCCAGCCCGCAGGCACGCAGCTCGAACGCCGCGCCGGCGGCGAAGAGCGCATCCCAGACGGTGACCGCGTGCTCCGCCGGCACCACCAGCTCGTAGCCCAGCTCACCCGTGTAGCCGGTACGGCAGACGGTCAGCTCCACCCCGGCGAGGCTCGCGGCGGAGAAGCTCATGTAGCCGTGCTCGGTGGACAGGTCCAGGGCGGCCAGCAACTCGGCCGAGCGCGGGCCCTGCACGGCCAGCACCGCGTACGCCTCGTGCTCGTCGGTGACTGTCACCTGTGCGGGAGCGGCGGCGCGCAACCGGCGCACCACCTCGGCGGTGTTCGCCGCGTTCGGAATGAGGAAGACGTGGTCGTCGGCATAGAGGTAGGCGATGATGTCGTCCACCACACCGCCGGTGGCGTCGTCGCAGCAGAGCGTGTACTGCGCCCGGCCCGGGCCGATCCGGCCCAGGTCGTTGCTGAGGCAGGAGTTGACGAAGTCGGCCGCGCCGGGGCCGCTCACCCGGGCCTTGCCCAGGTGTGACACGTCGAAGACCCCGACCGCCGTACGCACAGCGGTGTGCTCCTTGAGCACCCCGCCGCCGGCGTACTCCAGGGGCATTTCCCAGCCCCCGAAGGGGGCGAACTTGGCTCCGGCGGCGGTGTGCCGCTCGTGCAGCGGGGAACGGCGCAGCCGGGTCGCGGCAGCGTCGGAGGTCACGTCGGTCATGGGTGGCAACTTACCGGGGGCAACGTCGCTGGTTAGCATCGGCGGGAGCCCGCTGGCGCTGTCGGCGGGACAGCCATGACGTCCGGCGGGTAGGTTCCGCCGGAGACCTTCACCGCTGGTACGCGACGCCGCGACCGGCCCGGCCCGCCCGGAGTAGCTTCAGTGACTTCACCCCGCACCACCAACCTGAGCCTGGTCGACACCGACCCGGCGGAGCTCGCCGTCGACGCGATCGTGATCGGCGTGCACAGCCAGACCGGAGAGCAGGGCGCCACCAGCGGCCTCGCCGGCACCCTGCTGCTCGCCAGCGGCGCCGAGAGCATCGCTGCCGCGTTCGACGGCAAGCTGACCGAGACCCTCGCGCTGCTCGGCGCGACCGGCGGGCCGGGTGAGGTGATCAAGCTGGCCACGCTGGGCACCGTGACCGCCCCGCTGGTCACCGCGGTCGGGCTCGGCCCGGAGCCGTCGGGTGCCGCCCCGGCCCCGGAGACGCTGCGCCGGGCCGCGGGTGCGGCGATCCGGGCCCTGGCGGGCGCACCCACTGTCGCGCTGGCGCTGCCGCTGCCGGACGACGCGGACGCGTCGGCCGAGCTGCGCGCGGTCGCCGAGGGCGCGCTGCTGGGTGGGTACCGGTTCCCCGGCTACAAGACCCGGCCCCAGCCGACCCGGCGCGAGCCGGTGGCCGAGGTGCTCATCGCGGTGCCGGACGCCGCCGACGCGAGCGCCCAGGCGGAGGTCGTCCGGGCGCAGGCGGTGGCGGGCGCGGTCCGGCTCAGCCGGGACTGGGTGAACACCGCGCCGAACGAGCTGCGTCCGCCGTCGTTCGCCGACGCGGTCGCCAGCGCGGCGCGCGAGGCGGGCCTCGGCGTCGAGGTGCTCGACGAGGCGGCGCTGGCCGCTGGCGGGTACGGCGGCATCGTCGCGGTCGGGCAGGGCTCGGAGGCCCCGCCGCGGCTGGTGAAGCTGACCTACACCCCGCAGGGCGGCGGCAACGGCAAGCGGGTCGCGCTGGTCGGTAAGGGCATCACCTTCGACACCGGCGGCATCTCGATCAAGCCGGCGCAGGGCATGTGGGAGATGAAGTCCGACATGGCGGGCGCCGCCGCGGTGGGCGCGGCCATGCTGGCGATCGCCGCGCTGAAGCCGACGGTGGCGGTCAGCGCGTACCTGCCGATGGCGGAGAACATGCCGTCGGGCACCAGCTACCGGCCGGGTGACGTGATCACCATGTTCAACGGCAAGCGGGTCGAGGTGCTCAACACCGACGCCGAGGGCCGGATGATCCTGGGCGACGCCATGGCCCGTGCCTGCGCGGACGGCACCGACTACCTGTTCGAGACCTCCACCCTGACCGGCGGCCAGGTCATCTCGCTGGGCAAGCGGATGGCCGGCGTGATGGGCACCCCGCAGCTGTGCGACCGGGTGAAGGTGGCCGGCGACGCCGTCGGCGAGCCGGCCTGGCCGATGCCGCTGCCCGACGACGTCCGTAAGGGCATGGAGTCGGATGTGGCGGACATCTCGCAGGTCAACGCCGGGATGGACCGGGCGGGTCACATGCTGCAGGGCGGCGTGTTCCTGCGCGAGTTCGTGACCGACGACGTGGCGTGGGCGCACATCGACATCGCCGGGCCGGGCTACCACTCGGGCGAGCCGTTCGGCTACTGGACCAAGGGCGGCACCGGAGTTCCGGTCCGCACGCTGGTGCAGCTCGTCGAGGATGTCGCCGCCAACGGCTGACGGAACGGAAAGCGAGGGGCCCCCGGTCGACGCCGGGGGCCCTTTCGCTACCGCTCGGGGCGACGTTTGCGGCGTTCGTTGAAGTCACGCATCCGCTGCGGGTAGCCCATCAGCCGGACGTCGTAGACCGGGATGCCCATCCGGTACGCGAAGCGCCGGGCTCCGTCCGGGCCGTCGATGCGCCGACGGGTCCACTCCCCGTCGTCGGCGATCAGGATGACGGTGGTCTCGGTCACCGTCGTACGCGGTTCGATGTACGCCTCGACGCCGCGCCGACTCCGGATGAAGTTCTCCAAATGGTCCAGATCCCCACGACTGGCAGCACGGTCATGGCTCGGCACAGCCGCCTGTTTGCGGCGCCGGAACAAGCCCACCGGTTCTCTCCCCCACCGAGCGTCATCGACAACGGTGCCAAGGGTACGTGTCGATGACGTGTCGTTGGGCACCTCGGTACGCACCCTGTGCCCAGTGGTGACAAGATGACCGAGGTGGGGTGTGTCCGTGTTACACCTCTGTGACCCCCGATGCAGCGACGCGACCTGGGAGTTGGACGTGAGCGAGCCGAACGAAGCGACCTTCGACATTGTCATTCTCGGAGGTGGCAGCGGCGGCTACGCGACCGCGCTGCGCGCCGTCCAGCTGGGCCTGAAGGTCGCGCTGGTCGAGAAGGGCAAACTCGGCGGCACCTGCCTGCACAACGGCTGCATCCCGACGAAGGCTCTGCTGCACGCCGCCGAGATCGCCGACCAGGCCCGTGAGTCGGAGCAGTTCGGGGTCAAGGCCGAGCTGATCGGCATCGACATGGCCGGGGTCAACTCGTACAAGGACGGCGTGATCGCCCGCCTCTACAAGGGCCTGCAGGGCATGTTGAAGGGCAACAAGGGCATCACGATCGTCGAGGGTGCCGGCAAGCTGGTCGGCAAGAACGTGGTCGAGGTGGACGGCAAGCGCTACACCGGCCGCAACATCGTCCTGGCCTCCGGCTCGTACGCGAAGAGCCTGCCCGGCCTGGAGGTCGACGGCGAGCGGATCATCACCAGCGACCACGCCCTCACGATGGACCGGGTGCCGTCGTCGGTGATCGTGCTCGGTGGCGGTGTGATCGGCGTCGAGTTCGCCAGCGTGTGGAAGTCCTTCGGCGTGGACGTGACGATCGTCGAGGCGCTGCCCCGGCTGGTCGCCGCCGAGGACGAGGAGTCGTCCAAGGCGCTGGAGCGGGCGTTCCGCAAGCGGAAGATCAACTTCAAGGTCGGCAAGCCGTTCGAGAAGGTCGAGAAGACCGAGGGCGGCGTCAAGCTGACCATCCAGGGCGGCGAGACCGTCGAGGCGGAGCTGCTGCTGGTCGCCGTGGGTCGCGGCCCGAACACCGCCAACCTCGGGTACGAGGAGCAGGGCGTCACGATGGACCGCGGCTTCGTGCTGACCGACGAGCGGCTGCGCACCAGCGTGCCGAACGTCTACGCGGTCGGCGACATCGTGCCCGGCCTCCAGCTCGCGCACCGCGGCTTCCAGCAGGGCATCTTCGTCGCCGAGGAGATCGCCGGCCAGAACCCCGCCGTGATCGACGAGGTCGGCATCCCGCGCGTCACGTACTGCGACCCGGAGCTGGCGTCGGTGGGCCTCACCGAGGCAAAGGCCAAGGAGCAGTACGGCGCTGACAAGGTCAAGACGTACAACTACAACCTGGGTGGCAACGGAAAGAGCCAGATCCTCAAGACGACCGGCTTCGTGAAGCTGGTCCGGGTCGAGGACGGCCCGGTCGTCGGCGTACACATGATCGGCGCCCGGGTGGGTGAGCTGATCGGCGAGGCGCAGCTCATCTACAACTGGGAGGCGTACCCGGCGGAGGTCGCCCAGCTCGTGCACGCCCACCCGACCCAGAACGAGGCCCTGGGCGAGGCGCACCTGGCCCTCGCCGGCAAGCCGCTGCACGCGCACGCCTGATCATCCACAACCGCGGCGTCCGGCGACGGGCGAAGATCCCACCAGGGGAATGAAGGAGTCTCAGAACATGCCGGTATCGGTCACCATGCCCCGGCTCGGCGAGAGCGTCACCGAGGGCACCGTCACTCGCTGGCTCAAGCAGGAGGGCGACACGGTCGAGGTCGACGAGCCCCTGCTTGAGGTCTCCACCGACAAGGTCGACACCGAGATCCCGTCACCCGCTGCCGGCGTGCTGAGCCGGATCGTGGTCGGCGAGGACGAGACCGCCGAGGTCGGCAGCGAGCTGGCCGTCATCGCCGGTGAGGGCGAGTCGACCGGCGGCGGCGAGGCAGCCCCGCAGGAGCAGGCTCCGGCCGAGTCGGTCGAGCCGGCCGCCGAGCCGACGGCCGCCGCCGAGGGCACCGCCGACGAGGTGGCCCAGGACGAGGCCCCGGCCGAGGCTCCGGCTCCGGCCGCCGCCTCCTCGGGCGAGGGCACCGCGGTGAAGATGCCCGCCCTGGGCGAGAGCGTCACCGAGGGTACGGTCACCCGCTGGCTCAAGCAGGTCGGCGAGACCATCGAGGTCGACGAGCCGCTGCTGGAGGTCTCCACCGACAAGGTGGACACCGAGATCCCGTCGCCGGTAGCCGGCACGGTGCTGGAGATCAAGGTCGCCGAGGACGAGACCGCAGCGGTCGGCGCCGACCTGGCGATCATCGGCGCTGCCGGCGGGGCCCCCGCCCAGGCGCAGCCCGAGCCGAAGCCCGAGCCGAAGGCGGAGGCCAAGCCGGCGCCGAAGGCCGAGCCAAAGCCGGAGCCGAAGGTCGAGGAGCCGACGCAGGGCGCCTCGTACAGCGAGCCCGCCGCGGAGACCGAGAGCTCGGCGCAGCCGGCGAAGACCGAGCAGGCCGCGCAGCCGGCCGCGTCGACCTCGGCGCCGGCCCGTCCGTCCGCTCCGGCGCCGGGCGCCGGCGAGGAGGCCGCCGGGTACGTGACCCCGCTGGTGCGCAAGCTGGCCAGTGAGCACGGCGTCGACCTGGCCGCGCTCAACGGCACCGGCGTGGGTGGTCGGATCCGCAAGCAGGACGTGCTGGAGGCGGCCGAGAAGGCGAAGGCCGCCAAGGCCGCGCCAGCCCAGGCTGCTCAGCCGAGTGCCGCGCCGTCGGCCGCTGCGGCGAAGCCAGCCGTCAAGCCGGAGCCCAGCGCGAAGCGGGGCACCACGGAGAAGCTGCCGCGGATCCGGGCGACCATCGCCAAGCGGATGCAGCAGTCGCTGCACGAGACGGCGCAGCTGACCACTGTCGTCGAGGTCGACGTCACCAAGGTCGCCAAGCTGCGGACGAAGGCCAAGGACTCGTTCCTGGCCAAGCACGGCGTGAAGCTGTCCTTCCTGCCGTTCTTCGCCCTCGCCGCCATCGAGGCGCTGCAGACCCACCCGATCATCCAGGCCAGCATGGACCTGGAGGGCGGCACGATCACCTACCCGGCGGCCGAGCACCTCGGCATCGCTGTGGACACCGAGCGCGGTCTGCTCGTGCCGGTCATCCACAACGCCGGTGACCTCAACATGGGCGGCATCGCCAAGCGGATCGCCGACCTGGCCGAGCGCACCCGGGCCAACAAGATCACCCCGGACGAGATGGCCGGGGCGACCTTCACGCTGACCAACACCGGCAGCCGTGGCGCCCTCTTCGACACCCCGATCGTGCCGTCGCCGCAGTCGGCGATGCTCGGCACGGGTGCCGTGGTGAAGCGTCCGGTCGTGGTCAACGACCCGGAGCTGGGCGAGGTCATCGCGGTCCGGTCGATGGTCTACCTGGCCATGTCGTACGACCACCGGCTGATCGACGGCGCCGACGCGGCCCGCTTCCTGACCGCGGTCAAGGAGCGGCTGGAGGGCGGCAACTTCGAGTCGGAGCTGGGCCTGGCCTGATCCGCTGAACGACGAGAGGGCGCCCCGGTCATCGACCGGGGCGCCCTTCCCGCTCTGGTGCTCAGCTCTTGAGCAGGGCGGTGGAGACCTGCCAGAGCCGCTCGGCGGCCTCCGGGTCCAGCGCGTAGTCGGCGACCCCGGTCCGCTGGCCCGGTTGGGCGGGGGCGGCCTCCTGGCAGTCCTCGAAGTAGCGCCCACCCACCTCGTCGAGCAGCGGTGACGCGGCGACCAGCACGGAGGTGGCGGCGCCCTGCTCGACGGTCTTCCAGGCCGCCGCGTTGCCCGACCGCATCCGGTCCAGTTCCTCCTTGCTCACGTAGCGCTGCAGGTTGGTCTGGATCGCGCCGGGCATCAGCGAGTTGGTGTAGATGCCGTCGTCGGACCAGCGCCGGGTCGCTTCCACGGCGAAGAGCACGTTCGCCGTCTTGGACTGCCCGTACGCCTGCCACGGCTCGTACTCCCGCTTGTCGTACTGGATGTCCTCGAAGACCACCGGTGAGCGCAGGTGGGCGGCGGAGCTGACCGAGACGATCCTGGCCCCGTCGCCGGACGCGAGTGCCGGGCGCAGCCCGTTGGCGAGCGCGAAGTGCCCCAGGTGGTTGGTGGCGAACTGCATCTCCCAGCCCTGCGGTGTGCGGGACAGCGGTGCCGCCATGATCCCGGCGTTGTTGACCAGGATGTGCAGGGGGCCGTCCCAGTTGGCCACGAAGTCGGCGATCGAATCCTGGTCGGCGAGGTCGAGCGGGGCGACCAGGACCCGGTCGTTGCCGGTGGTGCCGGTGATGTCGTTGGCGGCCTGCTGACCCGCGTCCGGGTTCCGGACGGCCAGCGTGACCTCCGCGCCGGCGCTGGCCAGGGCGCGGGCGGTCTCCACGCCGATCCCGGAGGACCCGCCGGTGACGATCGCCCGCCGCCCGACGAGGTCCACGCCCCGGATCACGTCCATAGCGGTGGAGTGATGGGCGAACGAAGTGGTGATCGGGTTGTTGGTCGTCATTGTCCATCCTTGTCCGGGGTGGGCGGACCGACCGGCCCGCTGCGGGAGGCCGTGTGGCCCCGATGCTTCCCCGACCCGGGCCGGAGGTAACGCCGAGCCCGTCACCCTCGCCGTTCGGGCCTCCGACCAGCCCGGACGCTGCCAGAGTGGGATCGTGGGCGGCTACCGGCGGCGTGGACAGCTGGGACCGGCCGTCCCGATCGCCCCGGGCGCCCGGGTGGACAAGTTCGAGGTCTTCTTCGACCTGGTCTTCGTCTTCTCGTTCTTCATCATCACCCGGGCCACCGCCGCGAACATCTCCGGTCGGCAACTGCTGCACGCCAGCCTGGTGCTCGCCGTGCTCTGGTGGATCTGGGTGGTGCACAGCCTGGTCGCCACCCGGGTCCGGCTCGGCGAGGGCTACGTCCCGGTGCTCATGGTGATCGCGATGGTCGCCCTGTTCGCGTTCGCGTTGGCGCTCCCGCAGGCGTTCAGCGACCCGAAGGGGAGCGCCGCCGGCCCGATGCTGGTGGCGATCAGCTACGTCGTGGTCCGCGGCATCCACTGGATCCTCTATCAGCACGTGGTGCGGGACAGCCCGCAGGAGCGGCGGCAACTGCGGCGCTTCGCTCCGGAGCTGGCGGTGAGCATCGTGCTGCTGCTGGCCGCCGCGCTCATCCCGCCGCAGATCACCGACCCCGACCGGGCTGCCCTGGTCCGCGACGGGCTGTGGATCGCCGTGGTGGTGGTGCAGTACGCCACCGGCTTCATCGTCGGTACCTGGGGCTGGGGGGTGACCAGCGCCGAGCACTGGACCGAGCGCTACGACCTCATCCTGATCATCGCGCTGGGCGAGTCGATCATCTCGACGGGGGTGGGCGGCAACCTGCTCGGCAAGCCGGTCACCTGGCCGGCGGTGGCCGCCGCCGCGCTCGGCATCGTGGTCACCGCAGCCCTCTGGTGGGCGCACTTCGATTTCATCGGGCCGGCCGCCCGGATCGCCCTGCACGCGGCGGAGGGCGGCCCCCGGGTGGCGATGGCCCGCGACGCGTACGCGTACGCGTACCTGCCGATGATCGCCGGGGTGATCCTCTTCTCGATCGGCAACGAGCAGATCCTCCACAAGATCACTGACCCGGCCGGCGGGATCGCCGAGAAGATCGAGGGACCGGCGATAGCGATGTTCTTCGGCGGTCTGATCTGCTACTTCGCCGTCAACCTGCTCTTCCAGTTGCGCACCCTGCACACCGTGAGCTGGACCCGTCTCGGCGTCATAGTGGTTCTCACGGCTGCCCTTCCGGTCGGCCAGCACCTGCCGGCGCTGGGCGCGCTCATCCTCGCGACAGTGATCTGCGTGGCGCTGGTGGCCGTGGAGGTGGTGGTGATGGCGCAATCCCGGCACGCCCTGCGGGCCGCCGTCTTCCAGGAGCGGACCAGCCACGAGGCCCATGAGGCCGCCTGGCGGGCGCGCTGGCACGACGTCGAGGAGACCGACGAACCGACCACTCCGTGACAGCGGCCTGCCCGGGGTCACGGGCGCGACCGGCCGGCCCTAGACTTCGGCGCAGCGTCGCAGTGCACCCGGCCCGAAGGCCGCCGTGGGCATGGAGGCGCGGGGACAGCATGGGACGACACGTGCACCCAACCGGTTCACCGGCCGGCCGGCTCGCCGCCGTCGGCAATCAGATGATCGAGATCCACCTCTGGCTCAGCGCGGAGCTGGCCCGACTGCAGTCAAGCCTCGACACCCCGTCGCGGGACCTGCGCGCGCACTGCCTCACCTTCTGCGCCGCGCTCGGCCGACACCACACCGGTGAGGACGCTGGCGCGTTCCGGCTGCTGGCCGAGGAGGCCCCCGAGCTGCGCCCGGTCATCGACAACCTGATCACCGATCACGAGGTGGTGGCGGGGATCCTGGAACGGGTCGAGGCACTGCTGGGCGGCGACGCGACGGTGCCGGTCGCCCAGGTACGCGCCGAGCTGGCCGGGCTCGCCGCCCTGCTGGAGTCGCACTTCCGCTACGAGGAGAAGCGGCTGGTCACCGCCCTGAACGCGCTCACCGGTCGACCCGGAACGACAGAGGATCTGCTCGGCCTGTCCGCGCCCGGTTCCCCCTAGCCGGCCCGCTCGGCCTCCGAGCCCGGGGCGACAGGGGATAGCCGCTCGTAGAAGCGGATCTTCTCCCGGAGGTGCTCGTACTGGCGCTGGAGCAGGCCCATCTGCTCCTCGACCCGCACCGCGTGGTGTCGCAGCAGCTCACAGCGCTCGTCGACGGTGTGGTCACCCTCGCGGGCCAGGTGCGCGTAGCGGCGCATCTGCGCGATCGGCATCCCGGTGTCGCGCAGGCACCGGAACAGTTCCAACCAGCCGAGGTCGTCGTCGGTGAAGACCCGCTGACCACCGGCCGTCCGCTCCACGTCGGCGAGCAGGCCGATCTTCTCGTAGTACCGCAGGGTGTCCAGGCTGAAGCCGCTGCGGCGGGCGGCCTCCGATGGGGCGTAACCGCTCATGTCGCGAGATTTTAATGCTTGACCTGGAGCGCGCTCCAGGTTGGAGGGTGGAGCGCATGACGATGACACGAACGCTGGGACGCAGCGGCATCGAGGTGAGCGCGATCGGGATGGGGTGCTGGGCCATCGGTGGCCCGCTCTGGGGTGACGGTGGGCAGCCGTTCGGCTGGGGAGAGGTCGACGACGACGAGTCCATCCGCACCATCCACCGCGCACTCGACCTGGGGGTGACCCTGTTCGACACGGCCAGCAACTACGGCGCCGGCCACAGCGAGCGGGTCCTCGGCCGGGCCCTTTCCGGCCGCCGGGACGACGTGGTGATCGCCACGAAGTTCGGCAACGTCAGCGAGGAGAGCACCCGGCGGGCGCTCGGCACCGACGCCAGCCCGGCCTTCGCGGTGCGCAGCCTGGAAGACTCGCTGCGCCGGCTCGGCACCGACCACGTCGACCTCTACCAACTGCACCTCAACGATCTGCCGGTGCCCGCCGCGCTCGATCTGGTCGACACCCTGGAGGCCCTGGTCGACCAGGGCAAGATCCGGGCGTACGGCTGGAGCACCGACGATGCCGCCTCGGCGGAGGCGTTCGCGGCCGCCGGCCCGCACTGCGCCGCGATCCAGCACGACGAGTCGGTGCTGCGCGACAACGCGGCGGTGCTGGCGGTCTGCGACAAGCACGACCTGGCCAGCCTCAACCGCGGCCCGCTCGCGATGGGGCTGCTCACCGGGTCGACCCGGGCGGTCGGGGCGGACGATGTGCGCGGGCGGGCACCGGAGTGGCTGGAATGGTTCACCGACGGCCGGCCGACGCCACGCTGGGCGGCCCGGGTCGACCAGGTCCGCGCGGCGCTCACCGCCGACGGTCGCACCCTGGCCCAGGGCGCGCTGGGCTGGCTGCTGGCGCGCAGCCCCCGTACCGTGCCGATCCCCGGCCTGCGCACGGTCGCCCAGGCCGACGAGAACCTCTCCACCCTGGAGCTGGGCCCCCTGAGCCCCGAGTCCTACTCCGAGGTGGAGCGCCTCCTAACCGACCTCCGCACCCCCTAACCCGCCCCCCGCCCCCGCCCCGGCCTCGCTCCCGCCCTCACCCTCACCCCGTCGATCTTGCACTTTCTGTGCCGATAAAAAGTGCGTAGCAGGACAGAACGGGGACCGAAAGTGCAAGATCGGCGAGGGGTGGGGGCTGCAGATGCGTCCGGGGGCGGGGGTTTGGACGAAGATGGGGGTATGCGGATCCTCCTGGCCGGCGCGTCCGGCTTCCTTGGCACCCGGCTGGCCGACCTGCTCGTCCGCGACGGACACGAGGTCACCCGGCTGGTCCGTCGAGCGCCGGGCGGGCCGCAGGAGCGGCGCTGGGACCCGGCCGCCGGGCAACTCGACCCGGCCGTGGTCGCCGAGGCCGACGCCGTTGTCAACCTGGCCGGCGCGGGCGTCGGCGACAAACGCTGGAACGACGACTACCGGCGGTTGATCCGCACCAGCCGGGTGGACACCACCACCACGCTGGCGACCACAATCGCCGGGCTCCCCGCCACGGGCCGACCCCGGGTGCTGCTCAACTCGTCCGCCGTCGGCTGGTACGGCAACACGGGCGACCGGGCGGTCGAGGAGGACGCCCCGGCCGGCGAAGGTTTCCTGGCCGACGTCTGCCGGGTGTGGGAGGCCGCGACCCGTCCGGCCGAGGACGCCGGCGTACGCGTGGTCCGACTGCGTACCGGCCTGCCGTTGCACCGCGATGGCGGCCTGCTCAAGCCGCAGTTGCTGCCGTTCAAGCTCGGCATCGCCGGCCGGTTGGGCAGTGGCCGGCAGTGGCTGCCGTGGATCTCGATGGCCGACTGGCTGGACGCGGTCCGCTTCCTGCTCGACCGCGACGACATCGCCGGCCCGGTCAACGTGGTGGGGCCGAACCCGGTCACCAACGCCGAGTTCACCCGCGAGCTGGCCCGGCAACTGCACCGGCCGGCGGTCATCCCGATTCCCGCGCTGGCGCTCAAGGTGGCCCTCGGCGGCTTCTCCCACGAGGCCCTCACCAGCACCCGGGTCCTCCCCGGAGTCCTGACCAGAGCCGCCTACCCCTACCAGCACCCCACCCTCGACACCGCCCTGAAAGCAGCCCTGACCCCCTAACCCGACCGCAATGTTGATCAAGAGGTTTGCGTCAGGATCCGGCTTCCGGATGACGCAAACCTCTTGATCAACGAAGGCGGGCGGGTGGGGTCAGCAGCCGATCACCCAGTAGTTGGGGGCGGTCTGCTTGAGGGTGCTGGTGTAGAACGTGTTGTAGAGGCCCATCCGCTGGTTGGAGCCGTTGGCGTAGGCGTAGCCGCCGGACTGGTACGCCCGACCGGCCGCCACGTGCGCATAGTTGCTGGCCGTCACGCAGGTCGGCGGCGTGGTCGGGGTGGCCGTCGGGGTCGGCGTGGGCGTGGCGGTCGGCGTCGGCGTGGGGGTGGCCGTCGGGGTCGGGGTCGGGTTGGTCCCGCCGCCGTTCAGACCAAAGAAGAGCGCGTCACGGTACGTCGAGCAGATGGTGTCCAGGAAGTACGCGCCCGCGGTGCCGCACTGCTCGGCCGTCGAGCCCGGGTCGACCGGGGTGCCGTGGCCCATTCCGGAGATCCGGTAGAGGCGCACGTCGTCGTTGCCGTACACCTCCAGGCTGGTGTTGCCGGGCAGCGACGAGGTGCTGGTCGGGGTCTGCGACACGCCTCGCACGTTGGTCCACTGGTCGCGGGACTCGGTGCCGTTGAGCGGGGTGACTGTGGTGTCCGAGGTGCCGTGCCAGATCGCCACCCGGGGCCGCGGGCCGGTGTAACCGGAGTACGCGCCCCGCACCAGGTCGCCCCACGCGGCCGGGGTCTTGTCCGCGCCCGGGTTCATGCAGCTGAACGCGTTGACCATGCTGGTGGCGCAGCGGTACGGGATGCCCGCGATGATCGATCCGGCGGCGAAGACGTCCGGGTAGGTGGCCAGCATGACCGCGCTCATCGCCCCGCCCGCGGAGAGCCCGCTGACGTAGACCCGGGAGCCGTTCACCCCGTAGTTCGTCTTGGCGTGGTCGACCATCTGCTTGATCGACAGCGCCTCACCCTGCCCTCGGGTGGTGTCTCCGGCCTCGAAGAAGTTGAAGCAGGAGTTGGCGTTGTTGCCGGACGGCTGCTGGGCGACGATCAGGGCGAACTTCCACTGGTCGGCGTACTTCTGCCAGCCGGAGTTGGCGAAGTAGCCGGACGCGTTCTGGGTGCACCCGTGCAGGAGGACGACCGCCGGGGAGTTGGCCGGCAGGTTGTCCGGCCGGTAGGCGTACATGGCGAGGTTGCCGGGGTTGGAGCCGAACCCGGTGACCTGGGTGAGGGTGGCGGCCTGAGCGGGCGCGGCGACGGCGACCGCGCCCGTGACGGCGAGGGCGAGCCCGGCGACCGCACCGAGCAGCCTGGTGAGGGTGGACGAGGAGCGGCGCACGGCGGCCTCCTGGAAGGGGCGGACTGTGAACTGGGTCACTGTCGAGTTGCCGAGACGTTACGACGATGTGTCGCCGCTATGACATGGGGCCGACTCACACATTCACGACGGACGCTGTGTACGCCGAACCCCGCCCGCCGACGCCGTACCGGAACCGACGACAACCGCCGGTCTGACCGGACCGTCCAGGTCCGGTTGGTAACGTCCGCTGCGTGCCGTCCTCCCCGTCGCTGGCCACCGGGCCCGCCCCCGCGTCACCGCAGCGCACCGTCCGGGACCGCCGGGCCGACCTGATCGTCGTGCTGGTGGCGCTCGCGCTCGCCGTCTGGGTGACAAGCGGGCTGTGGCGGGACCCGAACACCCGCACCATCACCGTCAACTCCAGTGACCAGGCGCTGTTCGAATGGCTGCTGGCCTTCGGCGGGCACGCGGTCACCCACTGGGACAACCCGCTCTTCACGTACCTGATCAACGTCCCGGACGGCGTGAACCTCGCGGTCAACACCTCGATCACTGTTTACGCGGTGGTCTTCGCCCCCCTCACGTACCTGATCGGGCCACCGGCGACGTTCCTGGTGATCCTCACCCTGAACCTGCTCGCCACCGCGCTGGTCTGGTACTGGCTGCTCTCCCGGCACCTGGTCCGCAGCCGGCTGGCCGCCGGGGTCGGCGCCCTGTTCATCGCCTACTCCCCCGGCATGGTGTCGCACGCCAACGCGCACCTGAACTGGACCGCCGGCTGGCTGGTGCCGTTGCTGATCTGGCGGCTGTTCGCGCTGCGCCGAGCCGGGCACTGGCTCCGCGACGGGGTGATCCTCGGCGTGCTGGTGGCGGTGGCCTTCTCGATCGCCGCCGAAGGGCTCTTCTTCACCGCGCTGGCGCTGGGGGTGTTCGTCGCCATCTGGGCGCTGCACCCGGCCAACCGGGCGGAGGCCCGTGCCGTGCTGCCCAATTTCGTACGCGGGCTCGGGGTGACCGCCGTGGTCGCCGGCGTGCTGCTGTCGTACCCCCTGTGGTTGCACTTCGCCGGGCCGCAGCGGTTCCACGGCACCGGCTTCGACCCGGCGATCCACTCCGAGGACATCGCGGCGTTCGCCGCCTTCCCACGCCGCTCGCTGGCCGGCGAGGCCGGGTTGGGCACCTCGTTGGCGCCGAACCCGACCGAGGAGAACTCCTTCTTCGGCATTCCGCTGCTGGTGCTCACCGTGGTCTGTTTCGTCGTGCTCTGGCGGCGGGCCGACCCGAGCCGCCGGGCCACCCTCTGGGCGCTGGGCGTTCTGGCGCTGATCTTCTCGGTGCTCTCCTTCGGCCCGATCGCCAAGGTCGACGGGCGACGCACCGACCTCCCCATGCCGTTCGACCTGCTCGGACAACTGCCGGTGGTGAACGCCGCGCTGCCCGCCCGTCTGGCGCTGGTGGTCGCGCCGGTGATCGGGCTGGTGCTGGCGTACACCGTCGACCAGTTGCGCGCCGCGCCACCCCGGTACCGCCCCACGGAGCTGGCCTGGGTGCTCGGCTTCGCGGCGGCCCTGGTGCCGCTGCTGCCCACCCCGCTGCTGACCGACGAGCGGGAGCCGATCCCGCGGTTCATCACCTCCGGCACCTGGAAGGACTATGTCTCGCCGGACGGGGTGCTGACCCCGGTGCCGCTGACCGTGGACATCTACCCGGACGGTCAGCGGTGGCAGGCGTACGCGCTGTCGCACCGGCAGGGCGAGTTCGAGATCCCCGGCGGCTTCTTCCTCGGGCCCGGTGGGCCGGACGGGCGGGGCCGGATCGGTCCGGTGCCGCGCACGCTCAGCGCGTTGATGGACCAGGCCGGCCGCACCGGGCTGGTGCCGATCGTCACCGACGGGACCATCCGGGAGGTCCAAGCGGACCTGCGGCACTGGCGAATCGAGACGGTGGTGCTCGCCGACCAGGTGCACGGCGCGAAGTTCGAGGTCGACGAGGAGGCGCTGCTGCGTACCGCCACCGCCCTGTTCGGCGAGCCGCAACGGGTCGACGACGTCTGGCTCTGGCGCATCCCGCCCACCGATCGGTAGTCCGCGACGCGGCCGGTCGGGGCATCGCGACCGGCCGTCATCGCGTTTAATGGGCCGATGGAATCGACCGGCGGGCGACTGCGGCGTGCCACCGTTGTCGGGCTCGCGCTGGGGCTCGTCGCGCTCAGCGCGCCAGCGGCCACGGCCGCTGACAGCCCCGCCACGGCCGCGAGCAGCGCTCTCACCGACAGCACGGCCGGGGTGGTGCCGAGCCGGGTGCGCGATCCGTGGCTGTGGCAAGCCACAGTGGGGCAACGACCGGCGGGTCCGGCCGCGTTGGTGTTCTTCACCGACCGCACCCGCTATTTCGAGTCGACAGGCGTGCTCGTCGCCCGGGACGGCGCCTACCGGCTCATCCCGATCGGCATGGCGGAGGGGCACGGGCTGCTCTCCCCCGACGGGCGCCACTACCTGCGGCCGCAGACCGGCGAGCTGCTGGACCTCACCACCGGCCGGCAGCGCCGCACAGTGAAACCCGGGCTGCACCCGTTCGCCTGGTCACCGGATGGGCGACGCGTGCTCGGCACCCGAAACAACGACGATCACGTCATCAGCTACGGGCCGGACAACCAGCAGCTCAACGATCCGGAGAAGCCCGACGACCTGCTCGTCGTCGACCCGTACCAGGGCACCGAGCAGGTGGTCGCGGCCGGCACCTTCGCCGCCCACAACGAGGCGGCCTGGTCACCCCGTGGCGACCTGCTGGCGGTCACCGGCTCGCCGGACGTGCCTGCCCGGCTCGCCGAGCGCCAGCGACTTGTGGTCCTGGACCCGACCGGCGGGGGTCCTCGCTGGCAGGTCGACCTGGGCGACCGGCGGATGCTGGCCGGCCCCGCCGCCTGGCATCCCGACGGCCGGCGGCTCGCGCTGCTCGCCTTCGACGGCTGCGCCGGGCCCAGGTGCACGTCCGAGCAGCTGGCGGCGCGCAGCTGGCGAATCGAGTTCCTGGACACGGCCACCGGCCAAGCCGTCGGCAAGGCCCTGCCGGCCGGCACCTCGGTCAGCGGGATCGTCGGCTGGCGCGGCGACGACCCGCTCCTGCGGTATGTCAACAGAACGGAGGCGGACACGGACCGGCAGGCCACTCTCGCCGCGCTGTCGCCCGACGGCGGTCGCGAGGTGCTGGTGACCACGCCGGTCGGGTCGACCGACCTGATGGTGCCGGGCGACCTGCTGACCCGGGCCGCGTTCGGTGGGTCAGAGCCCCGGCCGTCACCGTTCGCCGCCCCGCTCTGGGTCTACCTGACGCTGGCCGTGCCGACGCTGCTCGTGATCGCTCTCATCGTCCGCCGGATCCGCCGCCACCGCGCTGCGACGGGCCCTGCTCCGGCGTGACAACGAGCCGCCGAGCGGCACCGACGTGGTCCTCGTGAGGCGGCTCACCAGGGATGATCGCCCCGGTCGGGACTAGGCTGGTTGCCGTGACAACGACGACCCCCGGCCTGACGGCCGTCCGTGCCGGTCTGCTCGATTACCAGACCGCCTGGGACGAGCAGCGGAGCCTGCACGAGTCGGTGGTGGCTGGCGAGCGCGGCGACACAGTGCTGCTGCTGGAGCACCCGAGCGTCTACACAGCGGGCAAGCGCACCGAACCGTGGGACCGGCCCATGGACGGCACCCCGGTCGTCGACGTGGACCGTGGCGGCAAGATCACCTGGCATGGGCCGGGGCAGCTGGTCGGTTACCCGATCCTGCGCCTGCCCGACCCGGTGGACGTGGTCGCCTACGTGCGCCGGACCGAAGAGCTGCTCATCGACGTGTGCGCGGAGTTCGGGTTGACCGCCGGCCGGGTCGAGGGGCGCAGCGGGGTCTGGGTGCCCGAGGACGACAGGGGGCCGGCCCGCAAGGTGGCGGCCATCGGCATCCGGGTGGCGCGGGGCGTCACCCTGCACGGCTTCTCGATCAACTGCGACTGCGACCTGACGTACTTCGACCGGATCGTGCCGTGTGGCATCCGGGACGCGGGCGTCACCTCGCTCACCGCCGAGCTTGGTCGGCCGATCAGCGTCGCGGACGTGCTGCCGGTGGTCGAGCGCCGGCTCTCCACCCTTGTCACGATCTGAGACTCGGCCGCGCGTCGGGTGACCGACGGGCGGCTTACCCTCGGTTGGTGCAGATTGATCTCGTCACCGTCGTCGTTACCGAGTACGACCCGGCCATCGCCTTCTTCACCGGGGTGCTCGGCTTCGAGCTGGCCGAGGACGCCCCGTCGCTGACCAACGACGGGCGGCCGAAGCGTTGGGTGGTGGTCCGTCCGCCGGGAGGCGGAACCGGCTTGCTGCTGGCCCGTGCCGACGGCGAGCGGCAGGAGGCCGCGGTGGGCGACCAGACCCACGGCCGGGTGGGTTTCTTCCTTCAGGTCGACGACTTCGACGCCACCTACCGCCGGATGGTCGAGGAGCGCGTCGAGTTCGTCAAACCGCCGCGCACCGAACCGTACGGCCGGGTCGCCGTCTTCCGCGACGTCGCCGGCAACCTCTGGGACCTCCTCGGCCCCGCCTGAGCCGCTGCCGGCCCGCTCCACGGATCGAGTGGGCCGGCAGGGCTCCCACCTACGGGGTCAGGCGATGCAGGTCACGGGGGAACGCGGTGACCTCGCGGACGTTCGCCGCGCCGACCAGCCGGGCCACGAACCGTTCCAGGCCGATGGCGAAGCCACCGTGCGGCGGCATGCCGTGCCGGAACGCGTCCAGGTAGCCGACGTACGGCTCGACCGGCTCACCCCGGGCCGCCAACGCCGCCAGGTAGTCGGCGTGCCGGTGCAACCGCTGCCCGCCGGTGACCAGCTCCAGACCCCGAAACAGCAGGTCAAAACCGTTCGAGTACGCGGGCCGCGCCGGGTCCGGGTGGGTGTAGAAGGGTCGCTTCGCCATCGGGTAGCCGGTGACGAAGAGGAAGTCCGACCCGTGTTCGCGCCGGGCCCACTCCCCCAGCGCCCGTTCGTGGGCAGGCGCGAGGTCCGGCTCGTCGGCGGGCGCCCCGGCGATCGTCAGCGCCTCGGTGAAGTGCACCGCCGGGATCTCCGCCGGCACCTGCGGCGGCGTGACGCCGAGCGTCGCCAGCGCGCCGGCGGCCCGCTCGTCCACGGTCCCGAGCATCCCGGCCACCGTGTCGCGCAGCACGCGCATCACGTCCCGGTGGTCGGCGACGAAGCCCAGCTCCGCGTCGAGCGACGTGTACTGCGCGAGGTGCCGGACCGTGTCGTGCGGTTCGGCCCGGAAGACCGGCCCCACCTCGTAGACACGTTCGAAGACGCCGACCATCAACTGCTTGTAGAACTGCGGTGACTGGGCCAGGTAGGCGGGTCGACCGAACCAGTCCAGCGCGAACACGTTCGCACCGCTCTCGGTGCTGGAACTGACCACCTTCGGCGTGTGGACCTCCACGAAGTCCTGAGCGTCGAGTGCGGCCCGGAACCCGGCCACCGCGGCCGCCGAGATCCGCAGGGCGGCCGAACGGGTGGGGTGCCGCAGGGCGGTGGGCGCGTTGTCGAGCTGGGTGGGCAGGCTCGCGGTGAGTGCCGGCCGGTACAGGTCGAACGGCGGCGGCTCGGCGGGCGACCCGAGGAGACGTACCGTCGGGTCGGTCAGCTCCACCCCGGCGGGCGCCGTGCCGTTCGCGGTGGCCGTCGCGGTGACCTCGACGACCGTCTCCTCGGTGAGTTTCTCCAGCTCGGCGCGGACGGCCGGGTCGGTGACGACCACCTGGGCCAGGCCGGTGGCGTCCCGAACGATCAGGAAGGCCACCGACTTGAGCAGTCGGCGGCGGTGCACCCAGCCGGCGATCCGCACTGTCGTGCCGATCCTGGCGGGCAGTTGCTGGGACAGGGTTCGTTGCATGGCGGGCTGCTCCTCGGTCGATCGCCACGCCGTCGCCGCCCCGGGGTGGCGAAAGCGTCGCATCAGCCCCAGGGAGGTGTGGGCGAGCGGGAACCTCGCGGTGCCACCACACCTTCGCCCCCGCCGGAGCGGGGGCCTCGTTCGTCGCCTGATGACCGGGGCCAGCCGGGCGGGCTCTACTGGGCGCGGGGGACCCGCGGCCGTTCTTCCCGCAGCTCGGGAGGGTCTTCGCGCCCCGGTGCCAGACCGCCTCTCAGCACCGGCGGCTCTCTGCACTGGCGGGTCGGGGGCTACTCGGCTCCGTCGTCGCTGTTGGCGGTGACCGTAGCACCCGAATCCCGCTCGTGTGACGCACATTTTCGACACCCCGGTGTCCGGCGTCACAACGTTCGGGGCGTGACGCCGGTCGCCTGACGCACATAGACACCCGCCGTCCGGCGTAGGCTCATTTTCGTGACGATCGAGCACTCCGCGCCGACGACCGGCCAGGCAGCGCGCACCGCAACGGCGGCCCCCGAGGGGCGGCGTCTGCTGCGGATCGAGGCGCGTAATGCCGAGACGCCGATCGAGCGCAAACCGCCATGGATCAAGGTCAAGGCCAAGATGGGCCCGGAGTACACCCAGTTGCGCGGGCTCGTCTCGCGCGAAGGGCTGCACACCGTCTGCCAGGAGGCCGGCTGCCCCAACATCTACGAATGTTGGGAAGACCGGGAGGCCACCTTCCTCATCGGTGGTGACCAGTGCACCCGGCGCTGCGACTTCTGCCAGATCGACACCGGCAAGCCGGCCGAGTTCGACGCCGACGAGCCGCGTCGCGTCGCCGAGTCGGTGGTCTCGATGGGGCTGCGTTACGCCACCATCACCGGTGTCGCCCGTGACGACCTGCCCGACGGCGGTGCCTGGCTGTACGCCGAGACCGTCCGACAGATCCACGCCCTTCAGCCCGGCTGCGGCGTCGAGCTGCTGATCCCGGACTTCAACGCCGTCCCCGAGCAGTTGGCCGAGGTCTTCAGCTCCCGTCCCGAGGTGCTGGCCCACAACGTGGAGACGGTGCCGCGCATCTTCAAGCGCATCCGGCCGGCGTTCCGCTACGACCGCTCGCTGGACGTGATCCGGCAGGCCCGCGCCGACGGCCTGGTCACCAAGAGCAACCTGATCCTGGGCATGGGCGAGGAGCGGGCCGAGGTTTCGCAGGCGCTGCGTGACCTGCACGAGTCCGGCTGCGAGCTGATCACCATCACCCAGTACCTGCGCCCCTCGCCCCGGCACCACCCGGTGACCCGCTGGGTCAAGCCGGAGGAGTTCGTGGAGCTGCGCGAGGAGGCCGAGGAGATCGGCTTCGCCGGGGTGATGAGCGGGCCGCTGGTGCGTTCGTCGTACCGGGCCGGCCGGCTCTACAAGCAGGCCATCGACGCCCGCGCCGCCGCCTCGGTCGCCACCGCCAGCTGACTCCGCCGGCAGCGCCGCACGGCCGTTCGGCGTCCGGGTGTCATGATCCTGTGATGACCGTCGGCGTACGCGAGCAGCCGCGCGGCGCGGACTCGCCGCGCCCGCGACCCGGCGCGCGCTCCGGCCTGGTCGGTTGGCTCACCGGGTTGGTGGTGCTCGCCGGGGTGGGTTACCGGCTCTGGCTTCTGCTGCACGCCGCCCCGCCGACGAACAGCGACGAGGCCACCATGGGGCTGGCCGCGCTGCACATCGCCCGAGGCGAGGACTTCCCGGTCTGGTTCTACGGCCAGCAGTACATGGGCACGCTGGAGGCGTACCTGGCCGCGCCGGTGTTCGCCCTCGCCGGTGGGCCGTCGCTGCTCGGGCTGCGGTTGCCCACGCTGGCCCTGTACGCGCTGTTCCTGCTGCTGGCCTGGCGGTTGACGCTGCGGCTGACCGGGGACCGGTGGTTCGGGTTGCTGATGGTGGCGCTGCTGGCCCTCGGTTCCGACCGGATCGTCAAGAACCAGCTGATCGCCGGCGGCGGTTACCCCGAGATGAACACGGCCGGGGCGGCGCTGGCAGTGCTCGCAGTGGATCTCGCCACCGGTCGACCGGGGCGGCGGACGGCCGAGGCCGGGCGACCCGGTTGGCGGTTGGCGCGCTGGGCCGCGTGGGGGTTCCTGGCCGGGCTGATGCTCTGGGTCGACCCGCTCGTGCTGCCGTACGTCGCGGCGACCGGCGCGGTCCTCGTCGGGTTCTGCCGCCGGGAGCTGTGGGGTGCCGCCGGGGCGCTGCTAGGGGCGGCGGCCGTGCTGGGAGCGGCCCCACTGCTGCTGCACAGCCTGCTGACCGGGCGCAACCCGCTGCACGCTGTGCTCGCGGCCAGCGGTACGAACGCCAGCGCGGGCTGGCCGGACCGGCTGCACGGTGGCCTGGTTCTCGGCCCCGGGCTGGGCATGGGCTTCTGCGCTCCCGGGCAGTGCGCCACCTGGCAACTGTGGTGGGCGCTCGCCCTGCCGCTGCTGCTGGCCATCGCCGCCGCGACCGCCTGGCGGGCCCTGCGCGCCTGCGAACCCGATCCTGCTGGCTCTGCCGCTGTGGGCAACGACGCGGTGTCGCCTCGGGTGGCCGCGGCGGCACGGCTGGCGCTCGTGCTGGCCGCGGTGGCCACCCTCGGCGCGTACACGGTGAGCAGTTCCGCCGGGCTCACCCCCGTGGAGAGTTCCCGCTACCTGTCCTGCCTGCTCATCTCCCTGCCGGCGCTGCTCTGGCCGGTGTGGACGGTGGCCCGGCACGGGCTGCGTCGGGCGGCGACCGGCCGACACGGCGTCGGGTCGACGCTGGCCCGGTCGGTCGCTGTGGTGATGCTCGCCGCCACGCTGGGCACCGCGGCCCACGCCACCTGGCGGGCAGCGGAGACCGTCCCGGCGACCCGGGACGCCGAGGCCCGGCACACCGAACTGGTGAGCACCCTGCGACAACTGGGCGTACGGCACGTGCACGCCGGCTACTGGACCTGCAACCGGCTCACCTTCGCCAGCGCGGAGCAGGTGGTCTGCGCGGTCGTCGACGACACCCTGCGCCCCGGTTTCGACCGCTACCCCGCGTACCGGCGGGAGGTGGACAGCGCGGCGGCACCGGCCTGGGTCGCGCCGGCCGGCTCACCCCTGGCGGAGGTGCTCGACGAACGGCAGCGAGCCACGCCGGGCAGCCTCGACCTGGTCACCATCGAGGGCTGGCGCATCTACCTGCCGCGCTGACCCCAGCGGCCCACGTCAGCCCGGCGGCCTCGGTGCGCGTCAGCGCGGCCCGGCGGCCTCGGTGAGCAGGCCGAGGCGGTGGGCCAGGGCGGCGGCCTCCACCCGGTTGGTCACACCCAGCTTCGCGATGATCCGGGAGACATGGACGCTCGCCGTCTTCGGCGAGATGAACAGCCGCTCGGCGATCCGGCTGTTGCTGTGTCCCTCAGCGACCAGGCGCAGCACCTCCCGCTCCCGGGCGGTCAACAGGTCCGCTCCGGCCCCGCCCCCGGCGCGCAGGCCGACCCGCCGCGCCAGGGTGGCGGCCGCCTCGACCAGCGGGGTCGCGCCCAGCCGCCGGCCGATCTCGGTGGCCTCGGTGACCGCCGTCGCCGCCTCGTCGCGTTCCCCGGCCGCGGCCGTCGCCTCGCCGAACGCCAGCAGCGCCCTGCCCAACGGGTAGGGCTGCCCGTCGGCCCGCCACGCGTCGACCGCCGCACGCCACGCCGGCAGCGCCTGGTCGCCGACCGCGAGCAGCGCGGTGACCTGGGCGGCGTGCGCGCGGGCCGCCGGGTGCCGCGCCGGCAGGTCGGTGGCGAGCGCCGCCACCGCTGTGGCCAACTCCCGGTCACCCACCCGCGCCGCGGTACGCGCGGCGGCGCTGAGCACCGGCCAACCCTCCCGGGGCAGGCGCGGCAGGCTCTCGTCGGCCACCGCGACGCGGGCTGCGCGTACCGCCTCGACCTTGTCGTCCGCGGCCAGCGCCGCCTCGATCGCCAGCTCGTGCAGGGGCAGGCGGTGGTTCGGCCACAGGTACGGTCGGTTGAGGAAGGTGAGCGCCTTGTCGACCAGCTCGTCGGCGCCCGGGTGGGCGCGGGCCAGCCGCAGCCCGGCGCCCAACTGGATCCAGTGCAGACTGGTGACACCGGACAGGTCGATCCGAGCGGCCTCTCCGCAGACCGCCTCGGCCTCGTCCCACCGACCCAACGCGATGAGCGCCTCGGCCCGGTTGGAGAGCAGGTACGCCCCGGTGGAGCGGCTGATCCCCACCCGTCGCGCCTCGGCCACGCCGGCCTCGGCGGCCTCCGCGGACTCGGCGTAGCGGCCCAACTCGCAGAGCACGTCGGACTGGTACACCCGGGCGAGCACCAGGGCCGTGGAGTCCCCGGACTCGCGGACGACGGCCTCAGCCTGGCTCAGCTCGGCCAACCCCCGCTCCAGGTCCCGCTCGCCGTGGCAGAGCAGGGCGATCCGCGTGTGCAGCAGCGCCAGGTCCTCGCCGAGTGCCTTGCCGTCCACGGCGGCCTCGGCAGCCACCCGGGCCGCCTGTCCGGGGTCGATCTTGACCATGTGCGCGGCGATGTCGGCGAGCAGCCGAACCCGTGCCACGTCACGGGGGCCGCCGGCGGCCAGCCGGTACGCCTCATCCAGCTCCCGGCGGCCGTCACTCTTGCCGAGCAGGGCCATCAGCCGACCCCGCTGGTTGAGCAGGCGGGCGGCACGCAGCGGTGCGGCGTCGGTGTCCACCTCGGCCAGGCCGGCCCGGGTCAGCGTGATGGCCCGGCTGAAGTCGCCGGCCGTGACCGCCGCGGCCAGGGTCTGCTCCAGCAACGCCAGATGGTCCATGCCGAGCAGGTCGGCGGCGTCGGGCACCAGTTCCCACAGCTCCAGCGCCCGCTCCAGCAGTCGGCGCTGCTCGGCGTACGCGTAGCGGTCGGCGGCGGCGCACGCGGCGGCTCGTGCGGCGACGAGGGCGCGCGGATGGTCGTGCGCGGCGTACCAGTGGTGGGCGATCTCGGCCGGGGCCCGGCCGGCGGCGACCAGATGCGGCTGGGCCTCGATGGCGGCTGCGAAGCGGGCGTGCAGCCGGGCGTGCTCACCGGGCAACAACTCGTCGTGGACGGCCTCGCGGACCAGCGCGTGTCGGAACTCGTAGTCACCGTCCCGGTCGGCCACCACCAACTGGGCGGCGACGGCGGCGCGTAACGCGTCCTCCAGCTCGGTTTCGGGCAGCCCGGCGACCTCGGCGAGCAGGTCGTGGGCGAACCGGGTGCCGCCGGCGGCGGCGATCCGCAACACCCGCTGCGCCGGCTCCGGAAGCCGGTCCACCCGGGCCAGCAGCAGGTCACGCAGCGTCTCGGGCAGCGCCGCGCAGCCGATCGGGTCACCGGCGACGGCCAACTCCTCGATGAAGAATGGGTTGCCCTGGGTGCGGCCATGGACATCGTCGACGGCGCGGGCGGGCGGCTCGGCACCGAGCAGGTCGGCGAGGATCGCGGCGGTGCCGTCGCGGTCCAGGCGAGCCAGCTCGACCCGCTCCACACCCCGGGCCCGATCCAGCTCGGCGAGGAACGGGCGCAGCGGGTGCCCGCGCTGCAACTCGTCGGTGCGGTAGGTGCAGACCAGCAGCAGCCGGCCCGGCCTCGCCGCCCGGACGAGGAAACCGATGAGGTCGCGAGTGGAACGGTCGGCCCAGTGCAGGTCCTCGATGATCAGGACCAGCGGGCGAGCATCGGCCAGCCGCTGGAACAGCTCGGCGACCAGGTCGAACAGGTAGCCGCGCGGGGCGTCGCTGAGCAGGACCGCGCGGGGGGTGGTCAGCGCCGCAGAGGCGCGGCCCAGCTCCGGCAGGAGCGGAGCGAACTCCGCTTCGTAACCGGCGAAGACCTCGGGGCCGTCGGCGCGGAGCACCGACCGCAACGCGGCGGCGAACGGCGCGAACGGCAGACCCGCCTCGCCCAGCTCCAGGCACTGGCCGACGAGCACCCGCGCCGCCCCCTCGGTGGCCCAGCCCGCGAACTCCTCCAGCAGCCGGGTCTTACCCACCCCCGCCTCGCCGCCGACCAGCACAGCGGTCGGCTCCCCGGCCCGCGCCCGACCCAGCGCGTCCCGTAGTGCCACGGTCTCGCGGTGGCGCCCGACGAGGACGGAGCTGGCGGCGCGTACGGTCACGTGTTCGAGCATGCCATGGCGGCCCACCCCGCCGGCCCCGCCGATCGGCCGGAGGCCGGGCGGCGGGGTCGGATCGGGTCGAGCGGCCAGCCCGCCGGGCGCGGTAGCCGTGGCAGCGGCCACTACAGGCGCGGTGGACGTGGCGGCCACGCTGAGCGCGGTCACCGGCGGGCGTCGCCGGTGCGACCGGCCTGCCTGCGCCGGCCCAGCCACCCGCGGCTGACCGGACGGGACAGCGACCGGGCGAGCCGGTCCGCGGCAGCGTCGGCGCGCAGCTCGGCGGCGTGGGTACGGTGCAGGGTGAGCAGGAAATCTGCGTCGTTGCCGAACATGTCGGGCTCCTTCGTGGCGTCGTCGTCTTCTGCTGACGACTCTTCGCGCGAAGGCCCCACCCGGGCATGGGCACGGCGCCTCATCTTCCGCGCCCACACCCTCCTTACCCGGCCGCTCAGGGCGCTCACGGCGACGTAAGGTACTCAGCTGCCCCGGCACCCGGACGCGGATCAACCGGGCCGGCGGCGACCACTAGACTCTGCGGCATGGCAAAGCCCCAGGAGAAGGTCTCGTTCGGCCAGCGGCTGAAGCAGATCGGGATGGTGTTCCAGTTCACCGCCAAGCAGGACCGGTGGTTCGCGCCGTTGGTCGCCGCAGCGGTGCTGCTCCCGCTCGCGCTCACCGTGGTCGCGGTCATCCTCTGGGGCTGGATCTGGCTGCCGCTGGGCATCCTGTTCATCCTGCTCGCGGTGCTGATCGTGCTCAACCTTCGGTCCAACAAGGCGATGATGAACGCCGCCGAGGGGCAACCCGGCGCGGCGGCGCAGATCATGGAGAACATGCGCGGCGACTGGCGGGTCACCCCGGCGGTCAGCTCGACCACCCAGATGGACATGGTCCACCTGGTGATCGGCCGCCCGGGCGTGATCCTGCTGGCCGAGGGCAACCCGCAGCGGGTGCGCGGCCTGCTCGGCCAGGAGAAGCGGCGGCTGTCCAAGGTGATCGGCTCCGCTCCCCTGCACGACTACGTGATCGGGCAGGAGGAGGGCGAGCTGCCGATCCGCAAGCTGCGGACCACGCTGCTGCGCCTGCCCCGCGCCCTCTCCGGCAAGGACGTCAACTCGCTGGACAAGCGACTCAAGGCGCTCACCGCCCGGCCACAGATGCCCAAGGGCGCGATCCCGAAGAACATGCGGCCGCCGGGCGCCTTCCGCCAGTCGCGGGGCCGCTGACCCCCTTCGACGTACGCCGACAAGAGCCGGACCCGCACGGGCCCGGCTCTTTCGCGTCGGGGCGTCGAACGCGCCCCGCGCCCCGCGCCCCGCGGGCGGCTCGGGCTCGAGCAGCGCCAAGATCGTGCTCGAACCTGGATGTAGTGGTCTCCGGGTGCGTGAATGCCACTACATCAATGATCGAGCACGATCTTGGGATCGCTGAGGCGAACTCAGCCACCTTCGGGGGCGCAGAGGGTCGGGTCAGCCGCGGGGGGCGTCGACGATGACCGAGCCGGCGATCCGGTCGTGCAGACCGCGTCGGTGCTCGTCCATGATCAGCGCGGGGACGACAAGGGCCAGCAGGAGGCCACGGATCAGCCCCCGAAGCACGCCGATCCGGCCACCGTCGTTCCAGCTCACGCAGCGGATCTTGGTGATGAACATGCCCGGAGTCTGGGCGAACAGGCCGAGGAAGATGCCGTACACCAGGACCAACACCAGCACCGGGGCCCAGCCGTCGCGTACCGGGTCGGCGAAGAAGTTGGACACCAGCAGGCAGAGCACCCAGTCGATGATCAGCGCCCCGAACCGCCGACCGAGGCTCGGCGCGGTGAAGCTGGGGTCGGTGGCCGGCGCTGCCGGGAGGTGCGGATTGGTCACAGCGGTCAAGGGTATCCGCGCCGGGATGAGGGCTTGCCGGGTGCCGCCGCCACTGCGTGCCGATTCAGGCCAAAGCGATCAGATGTCATTACACTGGCACAGTCGGTACGGCGTCCCTGGCGGGCCGGAGGCGTGGACGGGGCGCCACTGACGCTCCGCGAGGGACGTAACACGGCAGAAACAACGGAGACACGGCCGGGCAACCCCCCGGCCCTAGCGTCGCCAGAAGCCTAGCCACCCCGTGGACGTGCCAGGAGGATGTGTGTTCGCCAATCCCGAGGAACTGCTGCGATACCTCAAGAACGAGGACGTGAAGTTCGTCGACGTTCGTTTCTGTGACCTGCCCGGCGTGATGCAGCACTTCAACCTGCCGGTCGAGTCCGTCAACGACGACCTCTTCACCGACGGCCTCGCGTTCGACGGTTCGTCGATCCGCGGTTTCCAGGCGATCCACGAGTCGGACATGCTCCTGCTCCCGGATGTCGCCACCGCGTTCATCGACCCGTTCCGCGCGCAGAAGACGCTCGCGCTCAACTTCTTCATCCACGACCCGTTCACCCGCGAGGCCTACAGCCGCGACCCGCGCAACGTGGCGAAGAAGGCCGAGGCGTACCTGGCGGCGAGCGGCATCGCCGACACCGCCTACTTCGGCGCCGAGGCGGAGTTCTACATCTTCGACTCGATCCGCCACGAGACCTCGGCGCACCAGTCGTTCTACTACATCGACTCGATCGAGGGCGCCTGGAACACCGGCCGCGAAGAGCCGGGCGGCAACCGCGGTTACAAGACCGCGTACAAGGGCGGCTACTTCCCCGTCCCGCCGGTCGACCACTACGCCGACCTGCGTGACTCGATCGTGCGCCGCCTGGTCGACACCGGCTTCAACGTGGAGCGCTCGCACCACGAGGTGGGCACCGCCGGCCAGTCCGAGATCAACTACCGGTTCTCCACCCTGCTGCACGCCGGTGACCAGCTCCAGCTCTTCAAGTACATCGTGAAGAACGAGGCCTGGGCCAACGGCAAGACCGCGACGTTCATGCCCAAGCCGCTGTTCGGCGACAACGGCTCCGGCATGCACACCCACCAGAGCCTCTGGCTCAACGGTGAGCCGCTGTTCTACGACGAGACCGGCTACGCCGGCCTGTCCGACATGGCCCGCTGGTACATCGGCGGTCTGCTGCACCACGCGCCGTCGCTGCTGGCCTTCACCAACCCGACGATCAACTCGTACCGTCGCCTGGTGCCGGGCTATGAGGCGCCGGTCAACCTGGTCTACTCGCAGCGCAACCGCTCCGCCTGCACCCGCATCCCGGTGACCGGCAGCAACGCCAAGGCCAAGCGCGTCGAGTTCCGCGTCCCGGACCCGTCGGCCAACGTCTACCTGGCCTTCTCGGCCATGATGATGGCCGGCCTGGACGGCATCAAGAGCAAGATGGAGCCGCCGACCCCGATCGACAAGGACCTCTACGACCTCCCGCCGGAGGAGTGGGGCGACGTCAAGCAGGTGCCGGGCTCGCTGTCGGCAGTGCTCGACTCGCTGGAGGCCGACCACGACTACCTGCTCGACGGCGGCGTCTTCACCCCCGACCTGATCTCCACCTGGGTCGACTGGAAGCGCGCCAACGAGGTCGACCCGGTGCGTCTGCGCCCGACCCCGCACGAGTTCGCCATGTACTACGACTGCTGAGCAGTCGCTCGAAACACCGGCCGGGCCGGCTCCGCTCACCGCGGAGCCGGCCCGGCTCGCTGTGCGCCACCCCCGGCATACCTTCGCGTCCGATATATTGCTCCAGTGGACACACCTCTACGCGAACCGACCTTCCTGATCCTGACCGCGCTGGCCGCCCAGCCGATGCACGGATACGGGCTGATCGGTGAGGTCGCCGCCCTCTCCGACAACCGCGTGTCGCTACGCCCCGGGACGCTCTACGGAGCGCTCGACCGGCTGGTCGACGCCGGCCTCGTCGAGGTCGACCGGGAGGAGGTGGTGGACGGCAGACTGCGCCGCTACTACCGCCTCTCCCCCGCTGGTGAGACCACGTTGAGCACCGAGACCGAGCGGCTGCGCCGCAACGTCGAAGCCGCCACCGCCCGGCTGTCCAAGCGGACTCGCGCCGCCCTCCCGACCACCCCACGCACGGCCGGAGGCTTGGCATGAACGACCTGGAACGCCGCTACTTCCGGCTGCTGCGCGCGTACCCCGCCGACTACCGGCGCGCCCGCGGCGCCGAAATCGTCGGCACCTACCTCGACCTGGCCGCCCTTGACCAACGCTGGCCGGCACCGGCGGACGCCGCGGACCTGGTGCGCGGCGGCCTCCGCCAGCGGCTGCGGGCCGCGGGCGTCACCGACCTGATCCCGGGGGTACGCCTCGCGGCGCTGCTGGCCCTGGTCACCGCCAGCACCCTGGCCGGTGTCTGGGGTACGGCAGAGCTGCACCCGCCGCCCGCCGAGTGGGGCGTCCCCCACGTCGGCCCGTTCGTCTCGCTCGGTGTCGTCACGTGGGCGGCATGGCTGCTGGCGGCGGTGGTGATCGCCGTCGCGCCGAGCCGGGTCGCCCGGCGGGCCATCACCTTCGCGCTGGTGCTCACGATCGCGCTGCCACCGGTGGCCGCGGCGCTCGACACACTCCGACCGCCGCTGATGGTGCTGCTGCCGCAGGTGGTCCTGGGCCTGCTGGGGCTCGCCCTGCCCGATCGACCCTCCCGGGCGATCCGCCTCGCGCCGGCGCTGTCCGCACTGTTGGCGGTGCTGGCGACGCAGTTCCTCGTGGGCTTGGACCCGACCTTCATGTACTACGGCGACACCATGGAAGTCTTCCTGCCCACCGTCGGCGGACTGTTGCTGGTCGTCGGGGCACTGTTGGCCATGGGGCTGGCACTGGGCGGGGACACCCGCGGCGGCTGGGCGCTCGTCACACTGCTCACTCCCGCCGGTTTCCTGGCGGTGCCCGGCCTGGCTGACAACTTCGGCGCGGCACAGGGCGCCGTCACCTTCGCGGAGCTGGCGGTGACCGCCGTCGCCGTCGCGTTCGCCGGTCCCGCCGTACTGTTCCTGACCGTCCTGCTCCGCTCCCGCCGGGCCTCCACCCCCCAGCCCTCAACCCAACCCTGCCCCACCTGCGGCGCGCGAGCCTAACCCCCACCCCCACCCCCACCCCCACCCCCACCCCCAACCCCAACCCCGGCCCGACCCCGCCCCGCCCCGCCCCGCACGACGCTGACGATCATGAGGTTGGCGAGGCGTTCCGTCCGAATTGCCCCCGGCCAACCTCATGATCAACGGCGGCAACGGCGGCAGCGGCGGCGCGTGCGGGCGGTGCGGAGGGTGCGGATGAGCACGGTCAGGAGCAGGGCGGTCATCGCCAGGGCACCGGGTGCCTTGGTGACGCGGGCCAGGTTGGTGCCGTCGGGCAGGGCGAGGAAGGCTGCCGCAGCGGTGGGCAGCACGAACCACGTCGTGCGGGCGGCGGTGAGCGCGAGCAGCGCCAGCGGCCAGGTCGCGTACCAGGGGTGAAAGACCGGGGACAGGACGACGGTGGCGACCAGTGCCAACGCCGCGCCGTGCAGCGCCACCCGGGACCGCACCACCGGAGCACACCCCACCTCAGGGCGCGCGTCGTTCAGTCCGCGCAGGGTCTGCCAGGCCCGCCACCAGAGCACCAGCAGCACCCCGACGAGCAGCAGCAGCGCGACCGCTCGGACCACCGGCACCGCCTGCGGGTCCCGGCCGACCAGCGCGCCGGCGTAGTCGACCACGAAGCCCACGGCGGTGGGTGGCGACGTCCACTGCTCCGAGTCGCCACTGTGGGTCAGCCCGCCCACCCAGCCGAAGCCGAGGCCGGACACCGCGGAGGTGACCAGCAGCGCGGCGACCAGCCCACCGGCCAGCCATCCAGCGTGGCGCAGCAGCGCCCGAACGGTGGGCTGGTCGGGCATCCCGGCCAGCACCGCGAACGGCACCACCACCACGGCGCTGGCCTTCACCGTGACCGCCAGTCCGAGCAGCGCCCCGGCCAGCAGCAGTGCCGCCGGCCGACCTGGTCGCCGGACCACTACCAGCAGTCCACACAGCAGCAGGCCCAGCATCACGGCGTCGTTGTGCGCGCCGGCCACCAGGTGTACGCCGACCAACGGACCGGCCAGCGCCAACCAGACCGCCCGCCGGGCCGGCACCCCGGCCGCCCGGGCCAGAGCGGGCAGGCAGAGCGCGGCCAGCAACAGCCCCGCCACGGCGATCACGCGCAGCGCCACGATGGTCCCGGTGAGCCCGCCGCCGAGGCCGACGGCGAGGGCCGCGAGCAGGACGAAGACCGGGCCGTACGGTGCCGGGGTGTCCCGCCAGATCGGTGCCACGGTGTCCAGCCAGGGGCAGCCCGCCGCCTCCACCCCCACTGTGTACGGGTCGACGCCGTGCGCGTACGTCCAGCCCTGGCAGGCGTACGAGTAGACGTCCCGGCTGCCCAACGGTGGCGCGAGCAGCAGCGGTAGCGCCCACAGCCCGGCGGTGACGTAAGCCCAACGGGTCGACGGCGCACCGTCGCGCAGTGACCACCACGCCCCGACCAGCAGCACGGTGCCGATCAGCCAGCAGGTCAGCGTCGCCGGGCCGTCCGGGGTCCGCCAGATCGACGCGGGTGTCACGCCCAGCGGGGCGTCGGGCAGTGCCCCGCCGAGGTATCCGGCCACGGCGAGCAGGACCGCCCCGACCAGGCCGGCGTACCGGGAGAGAGAGGCACCGGGAGCGGTCACCGGCGCACCTTCCCTCAGTCGGCGGCGACCGGCTGACGGGCCGCCCGAGCCGACCGTACCAACCGGATGACCAGCACGATCACCAACAGCGTCATCAGCGGCGCCCCGACCGTCTTGGTGTACCGGGGCAGCCCGGTGCCGTCGGGCAGCACCAGGAAGGACGCGACCAGTGCGACCACTGTGAACCATCTGGTCCGCTGGGCGGTGGCCGCGAGCACGAACAGCGGCCAGGTCCAGTACCAGGGGTGCACGACGGGGGCGAGCGCGACGGTGAGGGCGAGCGCGAGGCCGGCGTGGTACAGCGGGTCGCGGGTGCGGGCCCGCCACCAGAGCCAGACGAGTAGCACCGCCAGGAGGACCACGGCGATTCCGCGAGTGACCGGAAGCGCGTCGATGTGACCACCGAACAGCGCCGCGACGTAACCGACAGTCTGTCCCACGGCGGTCGACGGGGACGTCCAGGCGATGGCGGCGCCACCCTGGGACAGCCCGCCGATCCAACCGAAGTCCAGCCCACCGACGACTGTCACGCCGACCACTGTGGCGACGGTGCCGCCGACCACCCAGCCGCCGTCGCGGATCAGCGTGCGGATCCGGTACGGCCCGGCGGTGGCGGCCAGCGCGGCGAACGGCACCACCACCACGGCGGTCACCTTGATCGCCACCGCGATCCCGAGGAGGAGCCCGCCGACCAGCAGCATTCCGCGCCGGCCCGGGTGCGCCGCCACCACGGCCAGCCCACCGACCAACGCGGCGAGCATCAGCACGTCGTTGTGCGGGCCACCGATCAGGTGCGCGGCGACCAGCGGGGAACCCAGCGCCAGCCACACCGCCCGCTTCGCCGGCACACCGGCCCGACGTGCCAGCGCCGGCAGGGCCCACGCGGTGAGGACGACGCCGACCAGCGACAGCGCTCGGAACAGCACGATGCTGGCGGTCAGCGACCCGGTGGCCTTCACCACGGCGCCCGCGACGAGCACGAACAGCGGCCCGTACGGCGCCGGGGTGTCGCGCCAGATGACCGAGACGGTGTCCAGCCAGGGGCAGGGCAGCGCGGAGACACCCTGCTCGTACGGGCTGAGGCCGCCGACGAAGCTGGCGCCCTGGCAGGCGTACGCGTACACGTCCCGGCTGCCGAAAGGCGGTGCGATCAGCAACGGCAGCAGCCAGAGCCCGACGGTGACCAGGGCCCAGCGCGTCGAGGGTCCCCCGTCACGTAGCGCCCACCAGGCGTACGCCATCAGGCCGGTGCCGACCAGCCAGGCGGCGAGGATCAGCGGGCCGTTGGGTTCCTGCCAGATGCTGACCGGGGTGCTGCGCAGGGGGCCGCCGGGAAACGCGCCGCCGAGGAAGGCGGACAGCGCGAGCAGCATCGAGCCGGCCAGGCCGGTCCAGCGCGCGAGGTGGGAGGGCACGCCGGACATGCTGCCAGCCCGTCGGTGGGAGGCCGACGGCAGGCACGGTCAGCAGTGGCGCGTCGGTGCCAGCCCACTGGAGATCGAGTAGTCGCCGGCGGCGCGGATGCGCACCTCGGTCCACCCGTCCGGGCCCGGTCGCAGACATCCGTCCGGGCCGCTCAGTGTGAGCCAGCGCGACCAGCGCACCCGGACCGGCACGTCCCCGGGCGGGGCGGTCAGCCGGACCGCGCCGCGGTCGGCGGTGACGAGTCGACCCGGGGCACCCACCAGCGGGGTCGGATCGACCACGGCGTACATCCGCCAGGTCGGGTCACGCCAGACCTCCCGCAGGTACGGCAGGCCGGCACGGATCAGCGCGGCCTCGTCGCGGCCCCACCGGTCGGCGGGTGCGTCCGGGGCGAGCACCACGTAGCTCACCGCCTCGTGCCGTAGCCACTTCTCGTACGTCTGCGCGCTCAGGCTTCCGTCGTAGAACAGCGCGTTGCGGTCGCTGTCGACCTGGCGTTCCCAACCCCGGGCCAGTGGCACGGTCGGCGGCAGGTACGCGGACTCCCAGTGGTCGCGCAGCGGCACCACCTCGACCCGCCCGGCAGGCTGCCGCCTGTCGAGTTCGGCGACGAGCGGTTGGTAGAAACTTTCGGCGCTCTCCGGGGCGCCGGCCCGGGTCACGTCGCTGATCATCACCGGCGACTGCCACCACACGGTCGCGGCGAGCAAACCGGCCAGCCACGGCCCCGGCAGGGCGGCGTACCCGGCCAGCACGGGCAGGGCGAACAGCATCGGCAGTCGCAGCGCGTTGGAACCGATCGGGCTGGGCACGTAGTACGCCCCGATCAGCAGCAGCACGGTGAGCGCCGCGCCGATGCGCAGCACCCGACGGCGACGCGGCAGCACGACCGCCACCAGCACCGCGAGCGCGACGTTGATGCGCATCGACTCGGCCGAGTACGGCTGGGTGCCTCCGTTGCCGAAGAGGAACGCCATCGGGGCGAGCGTGACGGCGGGCGCCACGGCCAGGACGAACCCCTCGACCAGTGGTCGGTCGGCCCGCCAGCCTCCGGGCAGCGGGCGGCCCGGCCCGTCACCGGTGCGCAGGGCGCTGAGCAGCAGCGCCGCGCCGGCCAGCCCGGTGAACAGGCCGGCGACCGGGCTGGCCGCCGTCGCCAGGGCGGCGCAGACGGCGGCGAGCGTCAGCCGAAGCCAGCGGGGTGGGCGTTCCGCGCTGACCGCGCAGAGCGCCAGCAGCCCGAACGCCAGCCCGACCGCGAAGGTGATCCGACCGCTGGCCAGGTTGCCGACCAGCACCACCGCGCCGAGGACACCGGCCAGCAGCGGTCGGCGGGCCCGGTTGCGGGTGAACAGCCAACCCAGCGCGCCCGCGCCGACCACGGCGGCGACCGCCCCCAGCGGACGCACCCCGATCAGCGCGCCCAACCTGGCCGTGAAGAGGCTGTAGCCGTACTGGTTGACGCCGCCGTACCAGCCGAAATCGACCGGCGCGGCCCCGTACCGCTCGGTGAACCCGGCACGCGCCACCTGGGCGGCGAGGTCGGTGCCCATCGGTGGAGCGAGGAGGAACGCTACGGCGAGCAGCACCGCCACCCCGGTCGCCGCCGCCCAGCCCGCGATACTCCGCCCGGTCGGGGGCGGAGACGCGTCAGGCATCGAGGACCCGTTCGGCAGCCGCGCGGGAGCGGCGGCCGGTGCGCAGGTACTCGTCGAGGAACTCCCCCGGGTCGTCGCGGCCGAGCAGCCGGGCCACCCCGGCCAACTCCACCCCGTGCCGGGGCAGTTGGTCGCCGGCCCGACCCCGGACCAGCATCAACGCGTTGCGGACCTGCGCAGCCAGGGCCCACCCGGCGGCCATCTCCGCGGCGTCCGCCGGGTCGATCAGGCCGGCCCGCTCGGCCGCCGCGAGGGCATCGAGGGTACGCGTGCCGCGCAGCTCCGGGATCGCGCCGGCGTGCCGGAGCTGGACGAGTTGCACAGCCCACTCCACGTCGGCGAGCCCACCGCGGCCCAACTTGGTGTGGGTGGCCGGGTCGGCGCCACGAGGCAGCCGTTCGGTCTCCACCCGGGCCTTGATCCGCCGGATCTCGACGACCTGCTCGCGGGTCAGCCCGTCGGCCGGGTAGCGCACCGGCTCGATCATCGCCTCGAACTCGGCGCCCAGGTCGGCGTCGCCGCAGACGAACCGGGCGCGCAGCAGTGCCTGCGCCTCCCACACCCGCGACCAGCGGGCGTAGTACGCGGCGTACGCGGCGAGGCTGCGGACCAGCGGGCCCTGGCGGCCCTCCGGGCGCAGGTCGGCGTCGACGCCCAGCGGCGGGTCGGGGGCGGGTACGCCGAGCAGCCGGCGCAGCTCCTCGGCGACGGCGTGCGCAGCCGCGCTGGCGGCGCTCTCGCTGGTGCCCGGGGGCGGGTCGTAGACGAAGAACACGTCGGCGTCGGAGAGGTAGTTCGACTCGTACCCGCCGAGCCGGCCCATGCCGATCACCGCGAACCGCAGCCCCGCCGGTGCCGGCTGGCTGGCCTGAGCGGCCCGCAGCGCGGCGGTCAGGGTGGCGTCGGTGACGTCGGCGAGCGCCGTACCCACCTCGGTGATGTCGGACAGTTTGCGGGCGGGCCGGTTCGCGCCGTCCGCCCGGGTGGGGCTGGGCGCGAGCGCGCCGGCCCGGCAGAGCACGTCGGCGCAGGCCACCCGGACCAGTTCGCGACGTCGCAGCGCGCGCACCGCGCTGGTGGCCTCGACCGGGTCGGTGTGCCGGGCCGCCGCCGCCAGGAACCCCTCCCGCAGCACCTCGGGCGCGCGTGGCGCCAGCTCGTTCTCCTCGGCCAGCAGCCGCAGCGCCTCGGGGTCGCGGGCGAGCAGGTCGGCGACGTACCGGGACAGTGCGAGGACCCGGGCCAGCCGACGGGCGACCGGGCCGCCGTCGCGCAGCAGCCGCAGATACCAGGGGGTGCTGCCCAGCTTGTCGGAGACCTTGCGGTAGTTGAGCAGCCCCCGGTCCGGCTCGGGCGCGTCGGCGAACTCGCTGAGCAGCACCGGCAGCAGTGTGCGCTGGATGGCCGCCGTACGGCTCACCCCGCCGGTGAGCGCCTGGAGGTGGCGCAACGCCCCGGCCGGGTCGGCGAAGCCGAGGATCTCCAGGCGGTTCCTGGCCGCCTCCGGGGTGAGCCGCAACCCGTCGGCCGGCACCCGGGCCACCGACTCCAGCAGCGGCCGGTAGAGCAGTTTGGCGTGCAGTCGGCGTACCTCGGTGGCGTGGGTGACCCACTCGGCCCGGAAGCTCTCCACGGCGCTGCGCCCCTGCGCGGCAGTGAAACCCAGCGCGGCGGCGAGCCAGCGCAGCGCGCCCGGCTCGGCGGGCACCGTGTGCGTACGGCGCAGGCCCTGGAGTTGCAGCCGGTGCTCGACGCTGCGCAGGAAGCGGTAGCCGCGCAGCAGGGCCTCGCCGTCGGCCCGACCGACGTAGCCGCCGGCGACGAGCGCGCGCAACGCCGGGATGGTGCCGGGCGGACGCAGCGTCTCGTCGCCGCGACCGTGCACGAGTTGCAGCAACTGGACGGCGAACTCGATGTCGCGCAGCCCGCCCGGACCGCGCTTGATCTCGCGCTCCAGCTCCTTCGGCGGGATGTGGTCGATGATCCGGCGGCGCATGGCGCGGACGTCCTCGACCGCCTCGGGTCGCTCGGCCGCCCGCCAGACCAGCGGCGCGAGCTGGTCGATCCACTCCTGGGCCAGCGGCAGGTCCCCGGCGGCCGGGCGGGCCTTGAGCAGCGCCTGGAACTCCCAGGTGCGCGCCCACCGTCGGTAGTAGGCCAGGTGGCTGGCGAGGGTCCGCACCAGCGGGCCGCGGCTGCCCTCGGGGCGCAGCGCGGCGTCCACCGGCCAGGCGACCAGCCCGCAGATGGAGATCAGTTGGGTCGCCACCTGGGTCGCGGCGGGCAGGTCGGCATCCTCGGCGGCCACGAAGATGACGTCCACGTCGGAGACGTAGTTCAGTTCGCCGCCGCCGCACTTGCCCATCGCCACGACCGCCAGTCGGGGCCGCTCGGTCCCCTCCGCCAGCTCCGCGACCGCGATCTCGTACGCCGCGGACAGCGTCGCGTCAGCCAGCGCGGAGAGCGCGGCCATGGTCTGCTCCAGGCCGCGACCGCCGGTCAGGTCGGCCGCCGCGATCCGCAACAACGCCAGGCGGTACGCGGTCCGCAGCGCCGCCACCGGGTTGGTGCCGTCGGCCGGCTCCAGCCGCCCCTCAGCGATCGGAGCGAGCCCGTCCGCCGCGGTCCGCAGCGCCCGGTAGTGCTCGGGGTGGGCCACCAGGTGGTCGCCGAGCGCCGCCGACGCGCCGAGCACCGCGATCAGCCGCCGCCGCAGCCCGGGATCGGCGTGCACGTCCGCGAGCAGCGGCGATTCGGCGCCGCCTGCGGTGGTACGGCCCTCGGCCTCCACGATGCGGTGCAGTTGGCGCAGCGCCAGGTCCGGGTCGGCGGCCCGGGACAGCGCGGAGAGCAGCTCCGCTGCGGCCTCGTCGACCGGTTCCTGCTCGACCGGCCGCCACAGTCGCAGTCCTTCCGGGCCGAGCAGGTCCGCGGCGCGCGCGCCACCATCGCCTTCGGCGGTGCCGAAGCCGTACCGGGCCAGTCGGCCCGACGCCCTGGTCGGCCGGCTCATCAGTGCCCGAGCAGCGGCAGGCCGCGCCGAATCGTGCTGTCGTCCAACTCGCCGAGGGCCAGCGCGGCGAACCGCGCGGCGAACGGCTGCCAGACCTCCTCGACGTCGGCCAGCACCGAGGCGCAGGCCGCGACGACCAGCTCCGGGTCGTAGCCCAGCTCGGCGAGTTGGACCGAGTCGGCGGCCCAGTCGGCGATCATCGCGGCGTCGCACTCGATGTGGAACTGCAACCCCCACGCCCGGTCACCGAGGCGGAACGCCTGATGCGGGTAGCGGGTGGAGGCGGCCAGCAGGGTAGCGCCCCGAGGCAGCTCGGTGATCTCGTCGGCGTGCCACTGGAGCACGTCCGGGATCAACGGCACGTACCGGAACAACGGGTCGTTCTCGGCGGCGTCGCGCCGCCCGACCACGCCGGGGCCGATCTCCGGCCCGGACGGGCTGCGCTCCACCAACCCGGCGTGTGCGGTGGCGAGCAGCTGCGCGCCCAGGCAGACCGCGAGGGTCGGCACCCGGTACCGGACCGCCTTGCGCAGCAGGCCCTCCACGGCGGGAAACCAGGGCGCGCCGGGCGAGCCGTCCGGCAACGGGTACGCCTGTTGGTCGCCGCCGAGCACCACCAGCGCCGCGTACCCCTCCAGGTCGGCGGGGAGTTCGTCGCCGGCGTGCGGACGCACCACCCACAGCTCCAGCCCAGCCTCGGTCAGCCACTCACCCAGCCGGCGCGCGTCGTCCGTCGGGTCGTTCTCGATCACCAGCGCGGTTGCCACCCGTCGAGGCTAGCCGGTACGCCGCACGGCATCACGCCCCGGCACGGGCCACGCGGCCGGGTGGCGTTCCCGCCTCGGCCGGGTCGTTAGGCTCTGCGGTTGTGATCAGCGAGGACACCGCCGCCGTACGCCCGCCCGTGCTGCGCCCGGGTGACACGGTGCTGCTGGTGTCGCCGTCCGGGCCGACCTCGCCGGAGCGGGTGGCCAGGGGCATGGAACTGCTCACCGGCTGGGGCCTGCGCCCGGTGCCGGCACCGAACGCGTACGCGCGCCACGGCTATCTCGCCGGCACCGACGACCTGCGTGCCGCCGACCTGAACGCGGCCTTCGCCGACCCTGACGTACGCGGGGTGATCTGCACCCGCGGCGGCTACGGGGCCCAGCGGATCGTGGACGCCATCGACATGGCCGCCGTCCGCCGCGACCCGAAGGTGGTGGCCGGTTTCTCGGACATCACCGCGTTGCAGTTCGCACTGTGGCGGGGCGCCCGCCTGGCCGGGGTGCACGGCCCCGGTGCGGCCTGGCGCGACGAGCGGACGCCGCTGCGCTCCGCCGAATCCCTGCACGCGGCGCTGATGACCACCGAACCGGTGTCGATCACCGCAGTGCCCACCGAGGAGACCTTCGGCGTACGCGTCCCGGGTCGCGCCACCGGCACCCTGCTCGGCGGCAACCTGTGCATGATCGCCGCGTCGATCGGCACGCCCGACCTGCCCGACCTGACCGGTGCGGTGCTGTTGATCGAGGACGTGCAGGAACCCCCGTACAAGGTCGACCGGATGCTCACCCACCTGCGCCGGGCCGGCGCGCTGGACGGCCTGGCCGGGGTGGCGGTCGGGCAGTTCACCGACTGCGGCGACGGGTGGGACACCACAATCGTCGACGTACTCACCGAACGCCTCGGCGACCTGGGCGTACCGGTCCTCGGCGGCCTTCCCATCGGCCACGGTCCCAACCAACTCACAGTCCCCGTCGGCACCGAGGCAACCCTCGACACCACCACAGCCACCCTCACCGCAACCCCCGCAGTCCACTAACCCCGCCCTCGGCGCTCCCCCTCGCCCGGCGCTCCTCCCTCCCCCGCCCCCGCCCGGGTGATCAAGAGATTTGCGTCATGTTCGGGGCGGATCCTGACGCAAATCTCTTGATCACCGGGGTTGGGTCAGAGGGGTAGGTGGGCTACTGCTCCGATTTCCAGGGCGGCCCAGATGCCGGTGGGGGTGCGGGTGATGCCGTGCGGTTCGGCGTTGGGGGTGGGCAGGGCGTAGCCCTCGAACCGTCCGGTGGGATCGAGGTGACCGATCCGGTTGGCACCCCACTCGGTGAACCACACGCCGCCATCCGGGTCGCCCACTATCGCGTGCGGGCGGGCCGCCCGGTCCGGCAGCGGAAACTCGACGATCTCGCCGTCCGGGTCGAGGCGACCGAGCTGACCGGCGCCGATCTCCACGAACCAGATGACGCCGTCGAGACCCACGGTGATGCCGACCGGGCCCGCCTTCACTGTGGGCAGCGGATGCAGCGTCACCCTGCCGTCGAGATCGATCCGGCCGATCGCGTTCGCCTGGTGGAGGGTGAACCAGAGAGCCTGGTCCGCTCCCGCAGCGATCATCGAGGCGAACCCGCCGGTCACCGGCAACGGGAATGCGGTGTGGCTGCCGTCGGTCCCCACCCGGCCGATGGTGTCGGAGGTCATCCCGGCGTACCAGAGCGCACCATCAGGCCCAGCCGCGATGCCACCCGGCGCGGTGCCGGCGGGCAGGGCGATGGTGCGCTGCTCACCGTCGACGGTGATCCGACCGATCCGGTCGTCCCCTGAGCGGGTGAACCAGAGCGCCCCGTCCGGCCCTGCCGTGATGATCAACGGACGACCGCCGGCCGGATCCAGCGGGTAGGTCCGGACCGCGCCGTCGGGCGACAACCGGGCGATGCCACCGGCATGGGCCAACGTCAGCCACAACGCGCCGTCCGGGCCAGGCGTGATGCCGTACGGCCCGGCGTCCGGCTCGACAAGTGGAATCTCCCGAATTTCGACGGTCATGCCGCAGTGTCCTTTCCGTCGGTGGATCGTCCACCCTGACCGCTCGGCCAGCGACCACACAACCGATTTCGCCCACCGCCGCCCGGGATTATCAGCTCGCTGACAGGGTCGCCACGGCTTCCGCCCAGACGGCCCGGTCACTGTCAGTGATGACAGCGCAGGATGACCGAACCTCTGGAGGACAGCATGTCCCGCACCATCCGCAGGAAGCACCTGCTGGCCGGCCTGGCCACCGCCGGCGTCCTCGGCGTCGGGATCGCGGCCCCGACGATCGCGTTCGCCGCCGACACCCCCACGCCGACACCGAGCGCCAGCACCGCCCCGGCTCCCGACGCGGCGCCAGGCGCGAAGGCCGACCGGCAGGGCGCGTTCGCCGAGGAGCTCGCCAAGGAGCTTGGCGTGCCCACCGACAAGGTGACCGCCGCACTGGAGAAGATCCGCGAACAGCACCGGCCGGCCGACCGACCGCAGCGCCCGTCCGCCGAGGACCGTCAGGCCGCGATCAAGCAGCGCCTGGACCAGGCGGTCAAGGACGGCAAGCTCACCCAGGAGCAGGCCGACGCCATCACCAAGGCCGTCGAGGCCGGCGTCTTCCCCGGCCCCGGCGGCCACCGCGGCATGGGCGGCCACCACGGCGCTGGTACGCCCGGCAAGTAGGCCGAAGAGCCCGGCCCCGGCAGGCATCAGCACGCCGGGGCCGGGCTCGCTACGCCACGGGCAGGCCGGGGCCGGGCTCGGTACGCCACTGGCAGGCCGGTCTGGCCCCGGGCCGGCCGGTCGTGCCCGGTCCGACCTGCCGTGCCCGGTCCGACCCGCCGTGCCCGGACCGACCTGCCGGGCCCGGTCCGACCCGCCGTGCCCGGTCCGACCCGCCGTGCCCGGTCCGACCCGCCGTGCCCGGACCGACCTGCCGTGCCCGGACCGACCCGCCACCCTGTCGCCCGGTCCGACCCGGGCCGCCTGTCGCGCCCGGTCCGACCGTCCGTGCCGAGGCTGGATCGGGCCCGTCGCAGCTTGATCCACTCGGTTTCCGTGATGTCGCGGTGTCCCGCGCGCTCGGACACCCCGACATCATGAAATCCGAGTCGATCACGCGCGCGGGTGCCGCCAGGCTTGCCGGGCCATCGCCCCCGCTCAGGGTGACGGCCTCAGAGCCAAGCCCTCCCCCGGGACCAAGCCACCCGGGACCAGGACCAGCCCAACCCGGGACCAGCCAGCCCAACCCGGGACCAAGCCAACCCGGGCCAGCCCCACCCGAAAGGCCAGCCCCACCAGGGACCCGCCCCATCCGGGGGGCAAGCCAACCCGGGGCCAGCCAACGCGGGAGAAAGGCCAACCCCGGGGGCAAGGCCAACCCCGGGCATCAGCGGGACCTTGGAAGAGGTCAGGGCTGCGGGGGCGGGGGCGTGAAAACGCCCAGGTGGTTGCCGGCCGGGTCGAGTAGGTGGGCCAACCGGAGACCGCTCGGTGCCGTACGCGCTGGTACCAGGACCCGGCCGCCGGCAGCTTCGGCCTGTCGGCAGGTCTCTGCCACGTCGGCGACTTCGGCGTAGAACACCGCGTAGTTCGGCGACGTTCCGTCGGTCGCCCGGATCGCCCCACCGATCCCGGTGTCTCCGCCGGCCCCGGTCACGCGGTAGGACCCGCCGTTGGGCGAGCCCTGCTCCTCGAAGGTCCAGCCGAACAGCTCTCCGTAGAACCGCTCCGCGTCCTCGGGCCGGTCGGTGCCGATCTCGAACCAGGTGATGGGCGTGGTGGACCTGGACATCTACTGCCTCCAGAATGATTCGTGCCGGCCGCTCGGCCGTCGTCTGGAGCAGTCTCGGGGCCGTTGGCGACAGCGTCCTGTCGGTGTTTTCGGATCACCCGGCGGGTTTCTCGGTGACGAGACCCACCCAGCCCGCCGCGATGCGGACGGGTCTCGGAAGAGGCCGCCACGCCGAGCCCGCTTCAGACCAGGCTCAGCGGGCGGACCCGCTCGTGCGGGATGTCGAGATCCGTCAGGCGTAGCTCCCGGGCCACCACGTCGGGCAGCGCCCACACGCTCCGGATCCGGTCGGTACGGAAGCACCGCAGCTCGTCGCGCAGACGGCACCAGGCGACCAGGTACCAGTGTCGGGAGTTACCGAGGTAGCCGAGTGGCTCGACGTCACGGGTCGAGTCGGCGCCGGCGCGGTCGGCGTACCGGATGCGCAGCACCCGCCGCGCGGTGACCGCGTCGGCGACGGTGGCCGGGACGGGCGCGGCCGGCCCGTCGCCGATCAGGTGCACCCGGTCGGCGAGGCGGTGTGCCTCGGCGGCGTCGGCGGCCGGCAGCACCGCCACCAGCTTGCGCAACGCGGTGGCGGCCGGCCCGGCGAACGGCGAGCCGGCAAGCCGGTGCAGCGCCACGGCCATCGCCACCGCCTCGGCGGCGGTCAGGTTGACCGGCGGCAGGGTGCGGGCGCGGTCCAGGACGTAGCCGCCGGTGCGCCCGGGCTCGGCCCAGATCGGCACCCCGGCCTCCTGCAACGCGGCGAGGTCCCGTTCGATGGTCCGGCTGCTCACCTCGAAACGCGCGGCCAGCCAGCGGGCGCTGCGCGGCCGTGGTGACACCGCCCGCAGCTCCTCGACCAGCGCGTAGAGGCGATCGGTGCGGTTCATACCCGGCACGCTACGGCCGAGGTACGACGCCCACGGCGACTGCCCGCAGACGCGAGCGGCCCACCGGCCAGAGATCTTGGACAGTTTCCGTCACGACCTGACGGAAACTGTCCAAGATCTGCACGCCCACCCGCAGACGCCCACCCACGGACACCCGCCCACGGACGCCCAGCCGCCCGCCAACGACCGGCCACGGACCACCCGGCCACGCACGACCAGCCATGCACGACGGAACGCGGGCGGACCGCCCGCGGGGTGATGCGGAGAGCGGCCGTCAGGCGATGCAGGCGCAGACGATCAGCGCGGCCCCGAAGTGGGTGGCGGCGCTGACCCGGGCGGCCGGGTGCGGTTCGGGCGAGCAGATGACCTCGCCGAGCTTGCCAGGGGTCAGCAGGTCCAACACCACGAAGGCCAGCGCCATGATCGCCAACCCGACCAGTCCGAAGACCACGGTGGAGGCGATCCCCTTGCCGAAGTCGCTGTAGCTCGTCAGGATCGCGGTGAAGACGATCCCGGCGATGCCGAGCTGGTTGGCGGCGAGCAGCAACCCCGCGTTGGCGTTGCGCTCGACCCAGATCAGGTCTCGCAGCCGGCCCGGGGTGAGCAGGTCGACGAGCCCGAAGCCGGCGGCCATGAGGCCGACGCCAACGATCCCGAACACGACGCTCTGCCAGGCACCGCTGAACAGATCCTCCAGCACCGACTTGCCTCCCGACTCTCCGCCCGGAGGGGTACCGGCGCGGTGATCGAGACGATAGCGGCAGCGCGCAAGGGCGTCAGCCCCTGCGTCTACAGGGCCAGGTAGCGCTGCCGCTCGTACGGGGTGACCTCACGGCGGTACTGCTCCCACTCGGCCCGCTTGTTGCGCAGGAAGAAGTCGAAGACGTGCTCGCCGAGCACCTCGGCGACCAGCTCGGACTCCGCCATCACGTCGATCGCCTCGGCGAGGTTCTCCGGCAGCGCCTCGTAGCCCATGGCACGCCGCTCGGCGCTGGTCAACGACCAGACGTCGTCCTCGGCGCCCGGTGGCAGCTCGTATCCCTCCTCGATGCCCTTCAGGCCGGCGCCGAGCAGCACCGCGAAGGCGAGGTACGGGTTGGTCGCCGAGTCCAGCGAGCGGACCTCGACCCGGGCCGAGTTGGGCTTGCCGTACGCGGGAACGCGGACCAGCGCGGACCGGTTGAGGTGACCCCAGCAGACGTACGCCGGGCTCTCGGTGATTCGGTCGGGCAGGTGCTGCGGGAAGAGCCGCTTGTACGAGTTGACCCACTGGTTGGTGACAGCCGTGTACTCCCGGGCGTGCACCAGCAGGCCGGCGATGAACGATTTCGCCACCTTGGACAGCTTCATCGGGTCGCCGCTGTCGTGGAAGGCGTTGCGCTCCCCCTCGAACAGCGACAGGTGGGTGTGCATCCCGCTTCCCGGCTGGTCGGTGAACGGCTTCGGCATGAAGCTGGCCTGCACACCGGTGGAGAGCGCGACCTCCTTGACCACGTGCCGGAAGGTCATGATGTTGTCGGCGGTGGTGAGCGCGTCGGCGTACCGCAGGTCGATCTCCTGCTGGCCGGGTGCGACCTCGTGGTGGCTGAACTCCACCGAGATGCCGATGCGTTCCAGCGCGAGTACGCCCTGACGGCGGAAGTCCCGGGCCACGGCGTGGGTGGTGTGCTCGAAGTAGCCGCCGGTGTCGACCGGGGTGGGCACAGTGCCGTCCTGCGGCCCGTTCTCGAGCAGGAAGAACTCGATCTCGGGGTGGGTGTAGAAGGTGAAGCCCTTCTCGGCCGCCTTGGACAGCGCGCGGCGCAGCACGTGCCGGGGGTCGGCCCAGGACGGCCCGCCGTCGGGCAGCAGGATGTCGCAGAACATCCGGGCGCTCTCGCCGCTGACCCCGCCTTCGAAGGGGAAGACCTGGAAGGTGGTCGGGTCGGGCATGGCGACCATGTCCGATTCGAAGACCCGGGCGAAGCCCTCGATCGCCGAGCCGTCGAAGCCGATGCCTTCCTCGAAGGCCGCCTCGAGCTCGGCGGGTGCCACCGAAACGCTCTTGAGCGTGCCCAGAACGTCGGTGAACCACAGCCGGACGAACCGGATGTCCCGCTCTTCCAGCGTGCGGAGGACGAACTCCTGCTGACGGTCCACTTCCCCAACCCCTCGCGACACTCTTTTGTCCGCCTTGGCCGGGCTGCACCCGACCTGATCGCCCAGTGTTCCCGGGCCTGGTTACGCAGACGTTACGCGAACAGCCGCCGGCCGTCCCCTCGTGTCCCGCCGGGCGAGCACGGGGCCCGGCCCTGCCGCTACGACGGCCGAACCACCACCGACGGCCGAGCCGCCACCGACGGCCGCCACGACGGCCGAGCGCCTGCCGCCGCGGCCTCGCGGGCGCCCGTCGCGGCAGGTGGCAGGTGTCTCGTCCGAGGGTACGGACTGTCGCGACGAGGCTGGGGCAAGATGAAGGCATGCCCACCCTGCGTCTCGCCCTGTCCCAGGTCAACCCGAGCGTCGGCGACATCGCCGGAAACGCCGATCTGGTCCGCAGTTGGACTCGCCAGGCCGCCGATGCCGGTGCCCAGCTGGTGCTCTTTCCGGAGATGATGCTGACCGGGTACCCGGTCGAGGACCTGGTTTTCCGGCGTTCCTTCGTCGCCGCGTCCCGGGCCGCCGTGGAGCGGCTGGCCGCCGACCTGGCCGCCGACGGTCTCGGCGAGTTGCCGGTCGTTGTCGGCTACCTGGACGCCGACGGTCCGCCGCAGGTCAGCGGGGACGCCGAGCCGGGCCGGGGTGCCCGCAACGCCGCCGCGCTGCTGCACCGGGGCACCGTGGCCGCCCGCTACTTCAAGCACCACCTGCCCAACTACGGGGTCTTCGACGAGGACCGCTACTTCGTCCCCGGCGACACCCTGACCGTGGTCCGGATCGGCGGCGTGGACGTGGCGCTGACCATCTGCGAGGACCTGTGGCAGGCCGGCGGCCCGTTCGCCGCTGCCCGGCAGGCCGGCGTCGGCCTCGTGGTCAACATCAACGGCTCGCCGTACGAGCTGAACAAGGACGACTTCCGGCTGCCGCTGGTCCGCCGCCGGGCCGCCGAGGCGGGCGCCACCGTCGCGTACGTCAACATGATCGGCGGGCAGGACGAGCTGGTCTTCGAGGGCGACTCGATGATCGTGACCGCCGACGGTGAGCTGCTCACCCGCGCCCCGCAGTTCGTCGAGCACCTGCTCGTGCACGACGTCGAGCTGCCGGCCGCCACCGCCGCGACGACCACGGGGACCGTCGCGGACGGCATGCGCATCGTGCACAGCACCCTGGACGGCGTTCCGGCCGCGCCGACCGGTCCGGCCGCCACCGGCGGTGTGATCGAGCCGGTGGCCGACGAGGCCGAGGTGTGGCAGGCCCTGGTGCTGGGTCTGCGCGACTACGTCAACAAGAACCGGTTCCCGTCGGTGGTGCTCGGTCTCTCCGGCGGCATCGACTCGGCGGTGGTGGCGGCGCTCGCCGTCGACGCGCTCGGGCCGGACCGGGTGGTCGGGGTGTCGCTTCCCAGCCAGCACTCCTCGGAGCACTCCCGGGAGGACGCCGCCGACCTGGCCAAGCGCACCGGCCTGGACTACCGCGTCGAGCCGATCCAGCCGATGGTCGACGGTTTCCTGGCCAACCTGTCGCTGTCCGGCGTGGCCGTGGAGAACCTCCAGGCCCGGGTCCGTGGCGTGATCCTCATGGCGTTGTCGAACCAGGAGGGCCACCTGGTGCTGACCACCGGCAACAAGAGTGAGCTGGCGGTCGGCTACTCCACCCTGTACGGCGACTCGGTGGGTGGCTTCAACCCGGTGAAGGACGTCTGGAAGACGCTGATCTGGCGGCTGGCGAAGTGGCGCAACACGGACGCGGCTCGGCGCGGTGAAACGGCCCCGATCCCGGAGAACTCGATCGGCAAGCCGCCGAGCGCCGAGCTGAGCCCGGGCCAACTGGACAGCGACAGCCTGCCCGACTACGACGTCCTGGACCCGATCCTGATCGGCTACGTCGACGGCGACCTGGGCCGCGACGGGCTGGTCGAGTCGGGTCACGACCCGGCGATCGTGGACAAGGTGCTGCGGCTGGTGGATACCGCCGAGTACAAGCGGCGGCAGTCGGCACCGGGCACGAAGATCTCCATGAAGGCGTTCGGCCGGGACCGCCGTCTGCCGATCACCAACCGGTGGCGCGAGCACGGCTGAGGCGTACCCCTGGGGGTGCCGGGTCGGTGGCGCGGCCCGGCGCCGCCGCGCGGTGACCTCGCGGCGCGGTCCCGGGTGGCCAGGCGGGGCGGCCCCGCGCTGGTGGAGTGACATCTTGCACTGGGCCCTGCCGTCAGCCCGTCTCGCGGTGCGACGATCGCGACAGAACCCGGGGACCGCGCAGGCGGCCTCGAGGAAGGGAGACAGAGATGGTGGAGTCCACTCCGCACGAGGTGACCGCGTTGTACGGCGGCCCGGCCACCCGACGGGTCCGCACCCGCGACCTGATGGCCGCCAAGGATCGCGGCGAGCGCTGGCCGATGCTCACCTCGTACGACCAGTACACGGCGTCGATCTTCGACCAGGCCGGTGTTCCGGTGCTGCTGGTCGGCGACTCGGCCGCGAACAACGTGTTCGGCTATGAGACAACCCTGCCGATCACCGCCGACGAGCTGCTGCCGCTGGTCCGGGCCGTGGTGCGGGCGACCCGGCAGGCGCTGGTCGTCGGTGACCTGCCGTTCGGCTCGTACGAGGAGGGTCCGGCCCAGGCGCTGCGTACCGCCGTCCGGTTCATGAAGGAGGGTGGCTGTCACGCGGTGAAGTTGGAGGGTGGCCGCCGCAACGCCGCGCAGATCGCCGCGATCGTCGGTGCCGGCATCCCGGTGATGGCGCACATCGGTTTCACCCCGCAGAGCGAGCACACCCTGGGTGGCTACCGCGTGCAGGGTCGCGGCGACGCCGCCGACGAGGTGCTGGCCGACGCGCGGGCGGTGGCGGAGGCGGGCGCGTTCGCTGTGGTGCTGGAGATGGTGCCCGGCGAGGTGGCCAAGCGGATCACCCACGAGCTGCCGATCCCCACCGTGGGCATCGGCGCGGGCCCGGACACCGACGCGCAGGTGCTGGTCTGGCAGGACATGGCCGGGCTGCGGACGGGCAAGGCGCCGCGCTTCGTGAAGCGGTACGCGGATCTGGCCGGTGCTCTCACCGACGCCACCCGCCGTTTCGCCGACGAGGTCCGCGGTGGCGAGTTCCCTGCCGCCGAACACACCTTCTAGTACCGACGAGGGTCGGGGTGCTCCCACGCCGGGGCACCCCGCCGCTCGGGTCAGAGGTCGGTGACGCGGATGCCGGCGTGCGCCTTGTAGCGCTTGTTGATGGCGATCAGGTTGGCGGTGAACGCCTCGATCTGGTGGGCGTTGCGCAGCCGCCCGGCGTAGATGCCCCGCATGCCGGGGATCCGGGCGGCGAGCGCGCCGACGATGTCGACCAGCTCACGGTCCTCGGTGCAGATCAGCACGTCCAGGTCGATCCGGTCGACCTCAGGGTCGGCCAGCAGCGGGGCGCTGACGTGGTTGAACGCGGCGCAGACCCGGGAGTCGGGCAGCAGCGCGGCGGCCTGCTGCACGGCGCTGCCCTCGGCGACGGTCAGCGCGTACGGGCCCTGCTTGTCGAAGCCGAGCGGGTTGACGCAGTCGACGACGATCCGGCCGGCGAGCGGCTCGGCGAGGGCGGCGACGGTGGCGGCGTGCCCGTCCCACGGCACCGCGATGATCACCACGTCGCTGCGTCGAGCCACCTCGTCGTTGGCCGCGCCGGTGACGCTGCCGCCGGCCGGCACCCCGGGCAGGGCGGCGATCTCGGCAGCGGACTCGGCGGCCCGCTCAGCCGACCGGGATCCGATCAGCACCGTCTGGCCGGCCCGCGCGAACCGGTAGGCGAGGCCCCGCCCCTGGTCGCCGGTGCCGCCGATGATGCCGACCGTCAGCCCGGACACGTCGGGCAGCGTGCTCGCGTCGTATGCCATGGCCTCATCCTCGCAAACCGCCCGGCCCGTCAGCAGCGCCGAGCCCTGTGAGAATCCCCGCTGCCGCGAGCGACAGCGCCGCCGAGGACCGGGCCACGGCGGGCGACCGCGCAGGCGGGCGAGGATCGGGCCCGCGACGGCGGCCCGGTCAGGCCAGCTCGAACAGGACGGTACGGGCCGCCGGGTCGGCGGTGACCAGACGGACCCGGACCCGTTCGCCGAGCGGTAGTTGGCCGAGGCAGCGGGCGCGGACCGGCGGGGCGTCCAGCGCGACGGTGCCACCGGGCGGTCGGGGCCGGGACTTGCCATTGGGCGGGGCGTCGACGTCGAGAACGGCCGCGTCGAAGGTCTCGCCCACCCGGTGCTCCAGCACCGCCGCCTCGGCCAACTCGACGGCGCCGCGAGCCGCCGCCGAGGCGACCCGGTCGGTGCTCGCCATGACCTCGGGCAGCCGGGGCAACGCGGCGCGGGCCCAGTCGGGCACCGCCTGGCCGGCGTGCAGGGCCAGGCAGACCTCGGTGGCGTACCGGTCGGCCAGCCGCCGCAACGGTGCCGTCACGTGGGCGTACGCGGCCGCCACGCCACCGTGCTCCGGATGCTCCGGCAGCTCCCCGTCGAAGGCGGTGTACGCGGCACCGCGCATCAGCTCGGCCGCCTGGTCGATGAACGCGGCGGCGCGCGGCTGGGCGGCGTCCAGGCCGGCGATGACCTGACCCGGGCCCACGTCGTCCGGCCAGTGCACGCCCAGCGGCGCGGCGGCGGCCCGGAGCCGCTGCACCGCTTCCGGCTTGGGCGCCGGCATCGTCCGCAGCAGACCCACTCGGCCGGCCAGCATGATGTCGGCGGCGGCCATTCCGGTCAGCAGGGAGATCTGCGCGTTGTGCTCTTCCATCGGCACCGGCGCGCGCAGCACCAGCCGCCAGCCCTCACCGTCGGGTTCCAGATCCTGCTCGGGCAGCGGCAGGTTGATGGCGCCCCGGCTCAGCCCACGGGCGGTCAGCCGGTCGCCGATCTCCGGCAGCAGCGCGATCGGGTCGGGTAGCCGCCCGGCCTCGGCTGCCGCCTGCACCCCGGTGTAGTCGAGTTTGGCGCGGCTGCGGACCAGGGCGCGTTCCAACTCAACGGCAACGGTGCCGCCGTCGGCGTCCAGGTCGATGGTCCAGAGCACCGCGGCCCGGTCGTCGTCGGGCAGCAGGCTGGCCGCACCCTCGCTGAGGGTGCGCGGGTGCAGCGGCACGTTGCCGTCGGGCAGGTAGATGGTCTGCCCCCGCCGCCAGGTCTCCGCCTCCAACGCCCCACCCGGGGTGACGTGCGCGGCGACGTCGGCGATCGCATACCGCACCCGGTAGCCGCCACCGGGGCGGCGGGCGAGGTGCATCGCCTGGTCCAGGTCCCGCGAGGTGGCGGGGTCGACAGTGACGAACGGTATGTCGGTGCGGTCGACGGGCGGCTGCGGCGGTGCCGCAGCCGCCT